>JAFQGO010000183.1:0-16586 GCA_017398225.1 Oscillospiraceae bacterium
GACAACGACAAAACGTATAACGTTCTCGGAATTTACGACTATAACAAGGCACGTGACTGGGCAGTAATCAAGGTTGACGGCAAGGATTTCCCTTGTCTTGAAATTGATGAGACTCCTGTGTCCGGCGGTGAGGAAATCTTCACAATAGGAAGCCCCAAAGGACTTGATAACACAATTTCAGAGGGACTCATTTCTAACCCCAGCAGAACGATTGGAAATGTACCTTATATTCAGATAAGCGCACCTATTTCAAATGGTTCAAGCGGCGGTGCACTGATAAGTAAGCTGGGAAAGGTAATCGGAATCACCTCTGCCGGGCGGGATGACGGTCAGAACTTAAACCTTGCGCTCCCGATATCCATAATCAAGGGTTATAAAAAAACAACTCCGCATCCGTTCTCTGCGCTTCTCTCTTCCGATGCAGAAAAGCCATTCGGAAACATCGATCTTGATGTTTATCCCGAGGATGAGCGTGCCTTTGAGCTTCTTAAAATGTGGATTTACAGCAACTTTTCCGAAACAACGGATGCCGGACCTGCCATCGTTATGACCTATGAGGATGAAGGCTTTATTAATCAGTATAAATTCATATATTCCGAGGAGCTCAACTGCATTGTGATAAGCTACGAGGAAACGGACGGAATCTATGATTTTTACACCTCTTTAAGCTTTGATGAGGACACCCCCACCGTCGTGCAGTTTTCCTATAACGATACGGATTATTCCGGAAATGAAATATATTGCTGGGGTGTTTCCGATATGTATAAGGGCTCTTTTTATCCGGGTATGGAAGTATACTTCAAGGACTTTATGGGAGAGTTCGGCGGAGATTATGGCCTTAAAAGTGCTTGTGAAGAATCAGTAGCTTCGGTTTGTGAATCTCTTCTTGAAGTGCTTGAAGATATATTAACCGACAACCTCTCAGGTTATGAGCTTGACGGTGTTCGCTCTCTCGGTTTTGTAAACTGCCATTTTGATTGACTGTAAAACGTTGCGGTCTGCGAGAACAAACTCGCAGACCGCGTTGCTTATCAATCAAGGTGAAAAACAGGTTTTAAGTCGATGGAAACCGGGCTTTCGTCCGGGTTTGTTTCCATTATATCTGCCATAAAGTGCCACCAACGGCGGCATATTTCCGTATCGGCGGATTTTGCCCAGAGCTCTTCGCTTTCAAGCTCGATATATCCGTAGAGGATGTTTGTTTCTTCGTCAAGAAAGATGGAATAATTACTTCCGCCGTATTCGTGAATCATATCACGCATCTCATCCCACAGCTCGTTATGACGTTTTTCATACTCCGCCGCCATACCGGGATACAGCTTCATTTTAAAGGATTTTCTTATCATCATAAAAACCTCCGTTGTTTTGATACCGGCAACACACAGTACCTTTATACATAAATTATAAGATATGCACTGATAATTTGTCAACTGAAAGTTAATTTCGGTGTTTTTACTCTTGTATTGTTGCCGTTTTTATGATATACTTAAAAAATATGAAAAGAACAATATGTATTAATGTTTAAAGTAAAGGACAGGTGTATTATGAAGAACAGCGAAAAGACAATGGAAAAAATCGTCTCCCTGTGCAAGGGGCGCGGCTTTGTGTACAGCGGCAGTGAAATCTACGGCGGTCTCGCAAACACGTGGGACTACGGCCCGCTCGGCGTTGAGTTTAAGAATAACGTAAAGCGTGCATGGTGGAAGAAATTCGTTCAGGAATCTCCGTATAACGTAGGTCTTGACAGCGCAATTCTTATGAACCCGCAGGTATGGGTTGCTTCCGGTCACGTCGGCGGCTTCTCTGACCCGCTTATGGACTGTAAGGAATGTAAAACCCGCCACCGCGCAGACAAGCACATTGAGGATACCGGTGTAAATCCGGCAGGCTGGAGCTTTGACGAGATGGCAAAATACATTGCAGACAACAACATCTGCTGCCCGGACTGCGGTAAGTGCAACTTTACCGACATCCGCAAGTTCAACCTCATGTTCAAGACCTTCCAGGGTGTTACCGAGGATGCAAAGAACGAGCTTTATCTCCGTCCGGAAACAGCTCAGGGTATATTCGTTGACTTTAAGAACATTGCACGCACAACAAGAAAGAAGATGCCTTTCGGCGTTTGCCAGATCGGTAAATCCTTCAGAAACGAAATCACTCCCGGTAACTTTACCTTCAGAACACGTGAGTTTGAGCAGATGGAGCTTGAATTCTTCTGCCGCCCGGGAACTGACCTTGAGTGGTTTAAATACTGGAAGGACTACTGCGAAAACTTCCTTCTCTCCCTCGGCATTGCGAGCGAAAACTTAAAGCTTCGCGACCACGAGCAGGAGGAGCTTTCCCACTATTCAAACGCTACAACAGACATCGAATTCCTCTTCCCGTTCGGCTGGGGCGAGCTTTGGGGCATTGCCGACAGAACTGACTTTGACCTCACCGCTCATCAGACTCATTCCGGAGAGAGCATGGAATTCTTCGATACGGAAACAAACGAAAAGTATGTTCCGTATGTTGTTGAGCCGTCTCTCGGCTGCGACCGTGTTGCTCTCGCATTCCTCTGTGAAGCATATGATGAAGAGGTTGTCGATGCAGAGAAGAATGACGTCCGCGTTGTTCTCCGTCTCCATCCGTACCTCGCTCCGTTCAAGGCAGCTGTTCTTCCGCTCTCGAAGAAGCTTTCAGAGCAGGCAGGTAAGGTATATGCAGACCTTTCCAAGAAGTTTATGGTTGACTTTGACGATGCCGGTTCTATCGGTAAGCGTTACCGCCGTCAGGACGAAGTCGGAACTCCGATTTGTATCACCTACGACTTCGACAGCGAAACAGACGGCTGCGTAACAGTCCGTGACCGTGACACTATGCAGCAGGAGCGTATCAAGATAGAAGACCTCGCAGCATACATCGAAAAGAAAATTGAATTTTAAGTGAGCCTAATAAAAGTTACCCTTCCGCGAAAATTCCCTACGGAAGGGTAACTTTTTATCGTTTTTTCACACATAAGGTATCAATACGGTTCTTATATGCATAAAATAGGTTGACATCCGTTATACTATATTGTATAATTAAATCACAAGAAGGGAGTGGTATTATGTCTCAGGCAACATTCAGCGTCCGTATGGATGATGGTTTGAAGAAAGAGTTTGATAATTTATGTTCCGATTTCGGTATGAGCATGTCCACGGCAATTACGGTCTTTGCAAAGGCTGTCGTGCGTGAACGTAAAATTCCGTTTGAAATTTCCGCGCAGGACCCTTTTTACTCCGAGAAAAATCTTAAATACCTTGCCGCATCCTTAGAAGCATACAGATCCGGCAAACTCACTTCCCATGAGTTGATAGAGGTTGACGATGAATAAGTTATGGACAGATGATGCGTGGGAAGATTATCTTTATTGGTCTTCCGAGGATAAAAAAACGCTGAAAAGAATAAATCTGCTTTTAAAAGATATCGACCGGAATCACTATGACGGAATAGGAAAACCCGAACCGCTTAAATTTGAACTTCAGGGTTTCTGGAGCCGGCGCATTGACGAGCGCAACCGGCTTGTTTATAAAATCGAAGATAACAATGTTATCATTCTCCACTGTAAAGGTCATTATGAATAAAAGTTACCCTTCCGCAGGCAATGCCCACGGGAGGGTTTGCTTATATATGTATTTCCTTACTCAAGCAAAGCTTGATATGAATATTTCAAGACCGATGAAGATGAGGATGAGTCCACCGAGGATACCGGCTTTGCCGGACATTTGCGTACCTGCTTTTTTACCTACAAACAACCCGCCATAGCAGATTCCAAACGTTACCGCCGCGATAATAAGCGCGGCAAGAAATGCCTTGAAAAGGCCGTAATCCGCGATGGTAAAACCGACAGACAGTGCATCAATGCTTGTTGCCACGCCCTGAACGAGAAGCGCCCAGAGTCCGACGCCGGGCTTTTCACAGTCATCGCCGCCTTTATTTTTTATGCCGTCGTATAGCATATTACTGCCTATATAGACAAGAAGAATGAGCGCAATCCACGGAATGAATTTTTCAAACGCTTTGAAGTGCTGTACTATTGTATGTATGCAAAGCCAGCCCGTCATTGGCATAAGTGCCTGAAAAAACGCAAACACACCGGCAATACCGCACATTTTACCGTTCTTCATACACGGCTCATTAAGTCCGTTTGCAAGCGACACAGAAAAAGCATCCATCGCAAGTCCTACACCGAGAAGTATGCTGTTGAAAAAGAAAGTGAATCCCAGATTCATTTTTGAAACCTCCGTTGCGATATAAATAACACAAGCTGTTTATTCAGCAAACTCATGTTTTACTAAAATCTCTGACATGCCAAGCTCTTCATTTTTCAGGATATGAACGTCACTGAAGCCATATTCGCTCATAAGGCGCTTTTTGTTGCATTTTTTCTGCCCGCTCATAACCGACACGCGCTTTGGATTAACGGAAACATGTATCACCCCTCCGCGATATCCGCAACGCTCGATCTCTGCTCTGACAAGACGCAAAAAGCGCTCTGACATTGCCATTTCACCAAGTGCCGGATGGTACGCTCCGCAAAGTGCCTCTCCGTCGGACAAATCATCTGTCGGATTAAGCCCGAAGCGTATTACCGGAATGCCTTTTTCTTCAAATATCTCAAGTATCTCTCCACCGAGACGTGCTGCCGTCTCAGGCGTTGCAGGCGTGTACTTTCCTGCACGCCATAGCGCTTCGAGCACGGTGTCGCGCACCACGACAGTCGGATAAACGCGTACCCCATCCGGTGCAAGAGATGCTATTTTTTTCGCCGTGTATATATCCTTTTCATCATCAGAGCCGGGAAGATGCGTCATCATCTGCAATATAAGCGAAAATCCGTGCTTTCTAATAAGCCTGACAGCGTTTTCTGTATCTTCCGCCGTATGCCCCCTGCCCGAAGCCTTCAGCACATCCTCACACATCGACTGTGTCCCCAGCTCAATCGTACGCACGCCATATTCTTTGAGAATACAAAGCTTTTCCTCATCTATGCTGTCCGGACGTGTGGAAAGACGTATTGACGAAAGCTGTCCCTCGTCGATAAAACGCTTTGCCGCCGAAAGATATTCAAGCATAAGGGGTCGCTCTATCGCAGTAAAGCTTCCGCCGTAAAAAGCAACCTCGGGGTTTTCACCCGAGTATTGAAGTGCGTTTTCTATAATAGCGGAAATCTCGCGCCCTTCCGGCGGAACAAGCGTTCCCGCTATTTTTTTCTGATTGCAGAAAACACAATCGTGCGGGCATCCTGCATGGGGGATAAAAACCGGTATAATTCGGCTCATTGCTCCATCCCCATAAGCTTTAATGCCTCACGCGCTGCCATCTGTTCTGCTTCTTTTTTGCTGTGTCCGTGTCCCGTGCCGATGTGGTTGCTGTTTATCATAACCTCAACGGTGAAGCTACGCTCGTGATCCGGACCGTTTGACTCTATAACGTGATACGAAAGCATCTCACCGCGGTTTTTCTGCACGATTTCCTGAAGCGTTGTTTTATAATCCGTAACGCTCCATTCCCCGCCTTTTTCCGCATCAAACACAAATTTTTTTATAAAGCTACGCGCACTTTCCTCACCCGAATCAAGATAAATCGCTCCTATCACTGCCTCAAAAGCATCGGCAAGAATAGACGGACGCTCCCTTCCTCCGCCGCTTTCCTCTCCGTGACCGAGGCGAAGCTCATCGCCAAGGGAAATCGCCTTTGCCCTGTCGCACAGTGCTCCGGTGCACACAAGTGAAGAACGCATCTTTGTAAGCTCGCCCTCCGGCTCGTCCGGGTACTTGTTGAAAAGATAAAGTGCAGTGTTCATCCCGAGAATGGAATCACCCAAAAACTCAAAGCGCTCATTATCCAATACTCCCGCTGCGCGGTTTTCGTTAGCATATGAGCTATGCGTAAGCGCACGCTCAAGAAGCGCAATATTTTTGAATTTATATCCTATTTCATTTTGAAATCTGCTGTAGTTTTTCTGTGAAGGTTTACTCATCGGCCGCGTTTTCTCCTTTCAGGCTTCGCTCAAGATGGATTGTCATTCCCGAATCAATATAATCTATAGCCTGAATTATACAATGGTAAATTGATTTCGCCTTTGAAGAGCCATGTGCCTTGATAACCGGCTTCTTTACGCCAAGAAGAGGTGCTCCTCCGGCATCGTTGTAGTCAATTTTTTTCTTAAATGCTGCAACGTCCCCCTTAACCATAAGACCTGCAAGCTTTCCTTTGAATGATGCCATAAACATATTCTTAAGCTCGCGCGCGAAAAACATTCCCACGCCCTCCATAGTTTTGAGATAGACATTCCCCGAAAAGCCGTCTGCAACAATAACATCTGCTTTTCCGAGAGGACCGTCACGTCCTTCTATATTTCCGATATAGTTTATCTCTCCGCGCTGCCCCGCCTCGGTAAGAATACGGTTTGCTTCGCGGTGAACCTCGTCACCCTTATGCTCCTCGGTACCGTTGTTCAAAAGTCCGACCTTCGGAGCCTTTACACCGAGCGCATGCTCTGCATAGTATGAGCCCATAAGTGCAAACTGATGCAGATATTCCGGAGTACATTCTGCATTTGCACCGCTGTCAATAAGTACGGCTATTCCGGTAGCAGTCGGGGTAACCGGAGCAAGCGCGGCGCGGCGTATTCCGCGTATACGCTTTACAATAAGAGTTGCCTGAGTAAGCAGAGCGCCTGTGTTTCCCGCGGAAACAAGAGCATCTCCCTTTCCTTCGCTGAGTGTGCGCAATGCAACGGTCATAGATGAATCTGGCTTTTCCTTCATAACCTTAAGCGGATCATCATGCATATCTACGACCTCGCTTGCATGAATCACGCTTATGTTTTTTCTGTATTTTCCCTGCGGGTCTTCTTTGCTAAGATGCGCACAAAGCTCCTTTTCATTGCCGACAAGGACAAGATCAACATCAAGATCCTCCGCAGCAAGAACAGCGCCTTTTACGAACTCGTAAGAGCCGTTGTCACTTCCCATTGTGTCAAGTATTATTCTCATATTCTTACCCAAACCTTTCTGCGCTACAGTTTTTTTGCTATCTCATCTATCACTGCAAGTGAACGCGCGGCAATTGCCGCATTTTTCTCTTTTTTCACTTTTATACGGACATCAAGCGGCGGCATAATGCCAAAATTTATGTTCATCGGTTGAAAATCCCCGACACTGCCGGAGCTTACATACATTCCAAGCGCACCGATTGCAGTAGTCTGAGGAAACTCAGGGCACTGCCCTCCGCACAGCTTCATCGCAAGTGAAATGCCCGCCATAAGCCCGGAGGATGCAGATTCAATATACCCCTCAACGCCGGTCATCTGACCTGCAAAGTAAAGATTTTCATCATTTTTCACCGAATAATCGGGATTAAGAATTCCCGGAGATTTTATATACGTATTCCTGTGCATTACACCGTATCTCACAAACTCCGCATTCCCAAGTCCGGGGATGAGCGAGAAAACTCTCTTCTGCTCTCCGAATTTCAGATGCGTCTGGAAGCCTACAAGATTATACAGCGTTCCCTCACGGTTATCGCGCCGGAGCTGAACAACGGCATACGGCGTCTGTCCCGTCTTCGGATCGCGGAGCCCCACGGGCTTGAGCGGTCCGTACCGGAGCGTATCATAGCCGCGCCTTCCCATAACCTCAACAGGCATACATCCTTCAAACACCTTATCATCCTCAAAGCCGTGAACCTCTGCGGCTTCGGCAGTGACGAGCGCTTCAAGAAAAATTCGGTATTCTTCTTCCGACATCGGGCAGTTGATATAATCCGCCGTTCCTTTGTCGTAGCGGGATTTAAAATACGCACGGCTCATATCAATGCTTTCATACGTTACAATCGGCGCCGCGGCATCGAAAAAGCCGAGAAACTCTCCTCCGCCTAAATGCTCGCGGATTGATGCGCCAAGCTCAGGTGATGTAAGAGGTCCCGTAGCAACGATAAGCGGTCGCTCATCAGGAAGGCAGGTTATCTCTTTTTCAACAACGGTTATATTCTCATGTGAACGTATTTTTTTCGTTATATACGCCGAAAATCGCTGTCTGTCAACAGCAAGCGCTCCGCCTGCCTCAACGCGCGTGTTATCAGCCGCCTCCATTATGAGAGAGGAAAGCCTTCGCATTTCTTCTTTAAGGAGTCCTACGGCATTTTCCACACCTGCAGCGCGCAGCGAATTTGAACAGACAAGCTCGGCATATTCCGGCGATTTATGTGCAGGTGTGTATTTTTCAGGTTTCATTTCGTACAGCGTTACGGAAATACCGCGCTCTGCAAGCTGCCACGCAGCCTCACATCCGGCAAGTCCCGCACCTGCTACATATGCTTTATTCACTCTTCTTCCCCGCTGTCTTTTTAGTTGTGGTTTTGGTTGCTTTTTTAGTTGTGGTTTTCGCTGTCTTTTTTGCGGCGCTCTTCTTCGTTGTCTTCTTTTCCGCCTTCTTGGGAGAATCTTCCTTTTTCTTATTCTCCTGCGGCTCGTATCTTTCACATTCCGGATTTGCGCAGAACATCTTCTTGGAACCGCGCCCCGATCTCTTATACATAGTCTTTCCGCAAACCTCGCATTTTGCTTCCTGCGGAACATCCCATGTCATAAACGTACATTCCGGGAACTTTTCACAGCCGTAATACCAGTATCCGTTCTTTGACTTCTTCTTCAGAATCTGCCCGCCGCAAACAGGGCATTCTCCCGGTGTTTTTTCAACAATTGCACGCGTGTTCTTGCACTCAGGGAATCCCGGGCATGCAAGGAACTTTCCAAAGCGTCCTGACTTTATAACCATTTTTCTTCCGCAAACCTCGCAGATTTCATCGGTTTCTTCATCCGGAACTTTAAGCTTCTTGCCCTCAAGCGCAACTTCGGCAGCCTCAAGCTCCTCCGCAAACGGACCGTAAAAATCGGAAAGCGTTTTCTTCCAGTCCTTGTTTCCCGCTTCGACGTCATCAAGCTGTTCTTCCATATGTGCGGTAAACTCAACGTCAACTATATCGGCAAACTGCTCTGTCATAAGCCCGTTTACAACCTCGCCGAGCGGTGTCGGCTTTAAGCTTTTGCCCTCTTTTATGACATACTCACGATTGAGGATTGTAGAAATAGTCGGTGCATACGTACTCGGGCGTCCCACGCCTTTCTCTTCCATCGCCTTGATAAGACTTCCGTCCGTATATCTTGCCGGCGGAGAAGTGAAGTGCTGTTCGCTCTTCTCCCCTTCAAAGGTGAGTGGCTCGTTTTCTGAAAGCTCCGGAAGCGTATTCGCTTCCTCCTCTTCAAGCTCTGCCGCCATATCCGAATACACGGCGGTATATCCGCGAAACGCAACACGTGAGCTTGTCGCACGGAAAATATATTCTCCCGCACCGATATCCACACTCATCGTGTCATATACTGCGTTTTCCATCTGACACGCCACAAAGCGTGACCATATAACGCGGTAAAGCTTATACTGATCCGGAGTAAGGCTCTTCTTTATCTTTTCCGGTGTGAGGAAAACATCAGACGGACGGATTGCTTCGTGCGCATCCTGCGCGCTCTTCTTTGTTTTGAATACACGGCGCGTACCCGGAAGAAAATTCTCACCGTAAGCTTCCGCTATATACTTTCGCACATCAACAATTGCCTCATCCGCAAGGCGCAGAGAGTCGGTTCTCATATATGTGATAAGACCGGGTGATCCGATAACCTCAATATCAACGCCTTCATAAAGCTGCTGGGCAATCGTCATTGTTCTGCTGGGCGACATACCGAACCGGCGAGATGCTTCTTGCTGCAGTGTGGATGTGATAAACGGCGGTACGGGTGAGCGCTTTTTCTGCCCACGCTTGATTGTCTTTACGGAAAACTCCGCATTTTTAATGCTGTTTATTATCTTATCCGTCTCCTCGGCAGAAGCAGGCTCGATTTTCTTTTTCTCGGTACCGTGAAATTTTGCCGTGAAGCTTCCGGTATTCGGCGCAATGCGTGAAAAGCTTGCATCTATCGTCCAGAATTCCCGCGGGACAAATTCACGGATTTCATTCTCACGGTCAATTACAAGACGTGTTGCAACAGACTGAACCCGCCCCGCCGAAAGACCGTAACGAACCTTTTTCCAGAGAAGCGGAGAAAGCTTATAGCCTACTATTCTGTCAAGAAGGCGGCGTGCCTGCTGTGCGTTAACGAGATTTTCATCTATATCACGAGGGTTTTTGATTCCCTCTGTAATTGCTTTTTTTGTGATTTCATTAAAAGTAACGCGCTTTGTTTTCTTTTCATCAAGCCCCAGAAGTTCTTTCAGATGCCAGGAAATGGCCTCTCCCTCACGGTCAGGGTCAGTTGCGAGATATATTGCGTCGCTTTCCTCCGCAAGAGCGCGAAGCTCACGTATAAGTGCACTTTTCCCACGGATAGCGAGATATTTCGGCACAAATCCTCCCTCAATATCTATTCCGATGTCACTTTTCGGAAGATCGCGAAGATGTCCCATTGAAGCTTTTACCGTGTATTTACTTCCCAGATGTTTTCCGATTGTTTTAACCTTTGTGGGAGACTCCACTATTACAAGATATGACATATATTTGCTCCTTTTCTGCCGCTTTCCTCCTTGCGGCTTACCTGGTTTTAACTTTATCCTACAGAACGATTCTGTATTTTCCGCCGGGAATCTGCTTTACAGCTCCCCGTATTTCAAGAAGTGTCATAAGAGACAGGAGCCTCTGCATCTTTACTCCGCTTTTCTCCGAAATATCATCAGCGCGAAGCTCCTGCACGCCTATCGCTTTAAGCACCGCTTGTTCCTCGGGAGTGAATTTGCCGAGATATCCGTCAGGGAAAGAAAAACTCTCATCCGTTTTTCCTGATTTGTTTACGTCTGCCGGTGTGTCTGCGGCTTCCTGCTTTTTATCTCTTACCGTCCCGCTTTTCACCGGCGAACCGACGCAAATACCGAAATTGCCCTCGTATTCTGTCATAACATCGTATCCGGACATAACGGGTATTGCCCCTGCGCGAATAAGCTCATTTGAGCCCTCTGCCGCAACTTCAAATATCCCGCCCGGCACGGCAAAAACATCACGGTTCTGCTCAAGTGCCAAAGACGCGGTTATCAGTGCACCGCTCCTTTTCGGAGCCTCCACAACCACCGTTCCGAGGCTTATCCCGCTCATTATTCTGTTCCGTTTCGGAAAATTGTATCTTGAAGGCTCTGTTCCCGGCGGATACTCCGATATTATTGTTCCGGAATTTTCGACCTCTGCGAAAAGACGCTTATTTCCTCGCGGATAGCATATATCCACGCCGCATCCAAGCACACCGATTACTTTTCCTCCTGCACGCAAGGCACCCCTTGCCGCACATGAATCTATCCCTTTTGCAAGCCCCGTAACAACAACACCGCCGCACGCGGCGATCTCCGCTGCGATCTTTTCGGATGCTGCCTCGCCGCCGGAGGATGCGTTGCGCGTTCCGACAATAGCAACAGCAGCTTTCTCATCAACACAAAGCGGCTCACCCTTTAAGTAAAGAACTGCGGGCGGGTTATCCGTATGCCACAATCTTTCAGGATATTCCGAATCGCCCCGGGCTGTTATTCTGATATTTTTCTTTATACACTGTGAGACAATCTTCTTTGCCTCGGTAAGGTCTTTATCTGCCAGTGCCTCTATTTCCTTTGAGAAAAGAGAAAGGCATGCGGCTTTGATTGTCTCCCTGTCTGATGCATACACTGCATCCGCCGAGCCGAAATGTGATATTACTCTCTTTATCCTCAGCGACCCGAACGGAAGCGCCAAAGACAACCATATCCACTTTTCCGGATTCATCAAAAAACCTCACCGCCCTTCCGTCGGATTTTCATCAGATTTCGCTCATCTTATACATAAATATCGCCGCCGCTACGGAAGCATTAAGCGATTCAGCTCCTCCGCGCATGGGGATTATAATGCTTGCATCACACATCGAGGAAACTTCGCGCCTGACACCGTTTCCCTCATTGCCTACAACCACACCGGCACGTGAAAAATCAGTATCCGATACGCTTTTTACCTCTCCGTAAAGCTCGGAAGCATATATCTTCATCCCTGGTTCACGAAGCGTTGGGATAAGTTCTGCGAAATTCGCCGAAATCACCGGCACTCTGAAAAGCGAACCCATTGCCGCACGGACGGTTTTGGGGTTATATACATCCGCGCAGCCGTCCTCAAACACTGCATCAATGCCCAACGCATCTGCTGTGCGTATTATCGTGCCGAGATTTCCCGTATCCTGAAGTCTGTCAAGCAGGATAATGCGCGAAAGTTGCTTTTTATCGTTTTCTTTCATACGACAAGTAAATATAACATCCTGCGCGCTTTTGAGAGTCGTTATGCTGTCAAGCACATCCTGAGAAACGCGCAAAACCTCAGCACCCGGAATTTCCGGCACTTCGCTGTACTTTTCAGCAGAAAACAGCGCAGTTACAATCTGAGTTTTTTCTGCTATAGCCTCACGCAAAAGCTTTTCACCGTCGCACACAAACTCGCGCCTTTCGCGACGAAGCTCCCGCTCGCGCGAAAGCGCACGAATGTATTTTACCGTCTTATTCTGACGGCTTGTTATAATCTCTGTCATCGTTTTCACTCCGCGGTATTTTACTTATCCGAAAGAATTCCGGAAAGAACAGCTGCCGCTTTTTCGTACTTTTCGGCTATTCTCTCTTTTTCCATACGGGACGGAGTTTTTATCTTTATTGCGGCGTAAATTCCGTCGCGGTGAATAATCCCGATCTCTTCTATGCGCGGAAGGTTGTCCACGCGGATAAAATATTCATTCTCGCCGCCAAGGCCGAAGCTTGAAAGCGGCTCAAACGCCCCCTCCTTTGCATACCACTCGGCATATCGCTTGTCAAAGAGGAACAGAAGAATTTCATCATCTGCCATACTGACAGAGATTTTATCAATGCTTGCGGCGTTGTATTCATCAACAGCAAGTGCCTGATCTCCCGTTCCCATAACACTTTCGGTGCAAAGCATCTGGTGCCCCACCTCTGCTTGCGGCGTCACTTCATCATCAGGATTTTCATCCGGCACCTCTATGAAAGAGCCGAGATATCCGGAAAGCTGTCCCATCTGCTCGGTATTTGCAAACACCGCACCGCCAAGGATATAATCAAGGTCGTTATACTCACGGTTAGTTATATCCGAAATAATCATACATCCCATAACCACAGCAAGAATCACAATGAATGTTGCTGTGCGGAAATGGAACCAGTAAACATTGGAAAACCAATACTTAAGCTTCTCCCAAAAGCTTGCATCCTCCATAAAACTCCCCGGCTTGAAAACCGCGAAAACATCGCGGGAGTCACGGCTGTTTTTCATGCGATTACTCCTTTTCGGTCTTCATTGTCGGGAAGAGGAGAACATCACGGATTGCAGCACTGTCCGTAAGAAGCATTGTCATACGGTCAATGCCGAAGCCGATGCCGCCTGTCGGAGGCATACCGATTTCAAGAGCATTGAGGAAGTCTTCATCCGTTGTGTTCGCTTCATCATTACCCTGAGAAAGCTGCTCCTCCTGATCACGGAAGCGCTCACGCTGGTCAATCGGGTCATTGAGCTCGGAATAGGCATTTGCCATTTCCCAACCGTTCATAAAGAACTCAAAACGCTCAACATACTCCGGATTTTCCGGCTTTTTCTTGGTAAGCGGAGAAATTTCAATCGGATGATCCATGACAAATGTCGGCTGGATAAGATGTTCTTCAACAAACTCTTCGAAGAAGAGATTGAGAATATCGCCCTTCTTGTGTCTGTCTTCAACCTTGATATGCTTTTCCTTCGCAATTGCACGAGCCTCTTCAAGTGTTTTGATTTCATTGAAATCGACACCGGAATACTTTTTGACTGCATCAACCATGGTTATTCTCTCAAACGGCTTACCAAGGTCCATCTCAACGCCGTTGTAAACTATCTTCGTTGTTCCGAGAACCTCCTGTGCTACATGGCGATACATATTCTCGGTAAGATCCATCATACCGTGGTAGTCGGTATATGCCTGATAAAGCTCCATAAGAGTAAACTCAGGATTGTGACGTGTGTCAAGACCCTCGTTTCTGAAAACTCTGCCGATTTCGTATACGCGCTCAAGACCGCCGACAATAAGACGTTTTAAGTAAAGCTCAAGCGAAATACGAAGCTTAAAGTCCTCGTTAAGCGCATTGAAATGAGTTTCAAACGGACGTGCCGCAGCACCGCCGGCATTTGAAACGAGCATCGGTGTTTCCACCTCAATAAAGCCGTTTGAATCAAGATAACGGCGGATAGAGCTTATAATCTTAGAGCGCTTTACAAATGTATCCTTAACCTCGGGATTCATAATGAGATCAACGTATCTCTGACGGTAGCGGATATCGGTATTTGTAAGACCGTGGTATTTTTCCGGCAGCGGCTTAAGTGATTTCGAAAGAAGCGTAAGCTCCGTTACATGAACGGAAATTTCCTCTGTCCTCGTCTTGAACACGGTTCCCTTTGCGCCGACAATATCACCGATATCATACTTGCGGAACTTTGCAAAGTTCTCTTCACCGATATCGTTTATACGGATATAAAGCTGGATTTTTCCTTTTAAATCCTGCATATCACAGAAGGATGCCTTGCCCATTCCGCGGCGGCTCATAAGACGCCCCGCAACACAAACCTCTTTTCCCTCAAGCTCGTCATAATTTTCAATAATATCCGTTGAGTGATGAGTCTGATCGTATTTGACAATTTCAAACGGGTTTTCCCCCGCCTCGACCAGATTTGCAAACTTTTCGCGGCGAACGCGCAAAATTTCGTTTAAATCCTCAACCGGTGCCTCGTTTACCTTAATTTCTTCCGTTGCCATTTTAAGTGTCCTCCATTTTTTATCTTATGCCCGGCAAAGAGCCTGTTCTTGCCCTGTTGCCAAATTCCAACGCACCGGGACGGAGTGCAAAACGCACTCTGCCCCGGGCGAAAAAATCAGTTTCCAATCTCGATGATTTTGTATTCAATTGCACCGCACGGTGCTTCGACGCTTACTATGTCACCGACACGGCTGCCGATCAGAGCGTCACCGAACGGTGATTCGTCGGAAATCCTGCCTTTGTACGGGTCTGCCTCCTGCGAGCCGACAATCCAGTATTCTTCCTCCGAACCGTCCGAAACATCCTCAACCTTAACCCGTGAGCCTGTGTGAACCTCATCTGTGTTCTCGGAAATCTCAATAATCTCTGCATTTGAGAGGATATTCTCAATTTCCGCCTCACGTGAGAAAAGCTTTCCCTGCTCGTTCTTCGCTTCGTCATACTCGGCATTTTCCGAAAGGTCGCCGAACGAGCGGGCTTCCTTAATGAGGTCTGCAACCTCTTTTTCGCGCACGTTTTTCAGGTAGTCAAGCTCGTTTTTGAGCTCCTCCAGGCGCTCTTTGGTAAGTTTAAATGTTTTAGCCATTTCCTGTCCCTCATTTTCCTATTGTATTTTTCTTTTCTACTATATAAAATAAAAATGTAATTGCAATGTATCATATTATAGTGATATAAGACCGAATTGTCAAGCAAAAAATTTGTAAATTTTGAATTTTTATTTTGGTAAATATCCGATTTTTATCTCTTTTTTTCTCAAAAAACCGCTTATTTCGAGTATTTGCGCGAGCTGAGGAATTATTTTCTCAGGAATCCCCTCTGAGAATATTTCCGGTATCGTCACCGTGATATCCCCAAAATCCGCAAACTTTTCACCGAATTTTAAAAAATGACCGCCGCCCGTGAGATCTACCTCAAGGAAACTCCCGTCACGGCACTGCTCTATGCTCACACCGACATCACGGTATATCGTCTCTGCTATATCATCAAACGCCGGACTCCGGACATATACACTTCTTCGCATCCTCAGTATCTGCTTTGCACTTTCCACCACCTCGGAAAAACTCCCGCCGCATATTACGATATCGGCACTGATTCCGTTTGCCTCTGCAAAGCTCTGCGCGGCAAATCCCGCTTGTTGTCTTATGATGCGCTCACCATCGCAGACAAGCTGTATTTTTCCTGTACGCAAATGCGCAAAATCCGCCCCCGCGGCACAAACCGATACGCCGGTATCCGCAAGAACTTTTATGCATTTTTTTAATCGGCGCGTAAAACGGCGTTTTGAGGCATTTTTACAAAGAGCCACCTTGTATATCTCTACAGCACCGAATTTCGTCGCTTTCATGATTTCAAAGCCGTGATTTTGCATTTCTCCTTTTGTGTACACCACTCCGATTTTCAACACACACCTCCGTCCCGACTTTCTTATTGATATGATATTATATTTTCCCGGATATATTACACAAAAAATATATTTTAAAAAAGTGGTTCTCTTGCCCCCTTTTCCGAAACGTAATCCCGTTTGGCAGAAAGATGGCAGAGGAATGGCAAAATATTGGCAGAAACTTGGCACCGCAAAAAATAAATTTTGTGATAATATAATCACAGCCTGAAAACGCACACTTTTCCGGTGTGCGCTTTTTGTTTGCAGAGCAGAGAGGAGAGATGAAAATGACATAGAAAATAATCGGAAAAATAAGACAAAATTCTTTTGAAAGGAGGTAA
>JAFQGO010000016.1:0-3228 GCA_017398225.1 Oscillospiraceae bacterium
AACAAGCTCAACCTTGTTAAACTGATGCTGACGGATAAGACCGCGTGTATCACGTCCTGCGCTTCCTGCTTCCGCACGGAAGCAAGCAGAATATGCACAGTATTTAATCGGAAGGTCTGCACCGTCAAGGATCTCATCACGGTGCATATTTGTTACCGGAACCTCAGCTGTCGGGATGAGGAAGTAATCCTCACGTCCAAGGTGGAATGCATCCTCCTCAAATTTGGGAAGCTGACCTGTGCCGGTCATTGATGCGCGGTTTACCATAAACGGTGGGAAAACCTCGGTATATCCGCGGCTTGTGTGCGTGTCAAGATAGAAGTTTATAACTGCACGCTCCAATGCGGCACCTGCACCTTTATAGAAATGGAAACGGGTTCCCGTAACCTTTGCCGCAGTTGTCGGGTCAAGAATACCAAGCTCTTCTCCAAGGTCCCAGTGAGCTTTCGGGGTAAAGTCAAACTCGCGCGGAGTGCCGTTTCTTCTTACCTCAACATTGCTGTCAGAATCCGGACCGTCGGGAATGGAATCGTTGGGGGTGTTCGGGATGACAAGAATTGCAGCATTAAGCGCTTCCTCTATCTCGCGAAGCTCTGCTTCAAGCGCCTTTGCCTCATCACCAAGCTTTTTAAGCTCTGCAAAAATTGCCGTTGTGTCTTCTCCTGCCTTTTTGAGCATCGGAATCTTCTTTGATTCTGCATTCTGTGAAGCCTTTATTGCTTCGCTCTTTCCGATTATTTCACGGCGACGCGCATCAAGCTCAAGCACGCGATCAACCTCTGCACCGTAATCCTTGCAGCGACGGGCGAGGGAAGCCTTAATCTTTTCGGGATTTTCTCTTATTACTTTAATATCTAACATATCTTTTCACTTTCCTTTGTGTTTTATTTTATGGAATTATAAATTTCAAGGTCTGCAACGTTGAGGCATTCCGGATATTTACCTGCTTCAAAAGCCTCTATTGCATTCTTCAGCGACCGGTTCTTTCCAAGACGCTTGTAATTTATCATCTCCGCAAGCTTCTGATACGCGGCAATGCGCTTTGCATCTGTATCTTTTGCGGAAGTGAGCGTTCCGTTTTCCGTCTTAAGCGTTTCGTTTTCAGTTTCAAGCTTCTTTATCTGCTCATTCAAACGCGAATTTTCCGTCATTACCGCATCAAGCCTTGTTTGCTTATCTGCGGCGAGAATTTCGGCATTTGTAAGACGCTCCTGGATTTCATCTGCCTCGCGGTTTATACGCATCTGAGAAAGAGATGCAATCAGTATTAACGCAACTGCAAATACAAATATCGCAATACTGTAAATAATTAGAAATCGCTTTGTGCTCTTTTTATTTTCGTCCATTTTTGCAATCTCCTATTTAATTTTGCTAAGTATCTTGATAAGGCGGTCGAGGTCATCGTTTCCGTAATATTCAAGAGACAGTGTACCTTTTTTCTTCCCGTGCGAAAGCTTTACTCGTCTTCCGAGACTTTTTGTGAGGTCGCGCTCAAGAGATGCAACGTAATCAACCTCAAAAGAATCTGCTTCTTCGGGAGGTGTGAGAAGCGAACGGTTCATGCGTCGCACCAATTCCTCGGTCTGCCGGACGTTAAGCCCTTTTTCAGCAACAATATTTGCTGCTTCCGTCTGCTTATTCTTATCAGAAAGTCCCAGAATTACCTTTGCATGACCTCTTTCAATACGTCCTTCACGCAACAGGGCGAGAGCTTCGGGGGAGAGGGCAAGAAGCCTCATTGCATTTGTAAGGCTTGAACGGGATTTTCCAAGGCGCTCTGCCGCCTGCTCCTGCGTCAGCGAAAATTCTTCTATAAGCGCGCGAAATCCTTCTGCCTCTTCAACGGGATTTAAATCCTCACGCTGAAGGTTTTCTATAAGCGCAAGCTCTGCTACCGCGCGGTCGTCCGCATCAACAATTACGGCAGGAACCTCGCTGAGCCCCGCACGCTTCGCCGCACGAAAACGGCGCTCACCGGCGATAATCTGATATCTTCCGCCCTCACTTCTGCGAAGTGCCAGAGGCTGAAGAATCCCATGGATGCGAATTGATTCCGCAAGTTCTTCAAGAGAATCGTCAAAAAACAGCTTTCTCGGCTGATTTTTATTCGGATCTATATCCGAAAGCTTTATCAGAAGTGAACCTTTTCCGCTATCCTCAGCACCCGGCGAGGAAACACTTTCCGAGCTTTCTTCGTTTGAAAAGAAAACATCAAGACCCTTAAATGAAGTATCAAAACCTTTCCCAAGGCCTTTTTTAGCCATTTTTTCTTACCTCCTCATTTTTATCTATGAGTTCCTCAGCAAGACGCATATAACAATCTGCTCCACGTGAATGACGGTCATATTCCATAACAGGCTTTCCGTGGCTCGGAGCTTCTGCAAGACGCACGTTTCTCGGAATAGTTACCGAGAAAACCTTCTGCGGGAAAAAGCGCTTTATCTCCTGCGCAATCTGGACGGAAAGGTTAGTGCGCGAATCAAACATTGTAAGAAGAACGCCTTCTATATCAAGCTCCGGATTAAAGCTTTTTTTCAACGTTGCCATAGTGCTTGTCAGCGCAGAAAGCCCCTCAAGCGCATAAAATCCGCAATCTACCGGAACAATTACCGAATTTGCCGCGCACAATGAATTTATTGTGAGCATACCCAGGGCAGGGGGGCAGTCGATTATTATAAAATCGTATCTGTCCGAAACGGTATTCAGTGCATCACGAAGAACAAAATGCCGCTTGTCCATCGAAACAAGCTCAACCTCTGCCGCCGCAAGATTCGTACTCGCCGGAAGCAAATCTCCGTAAGGCGTTTTTCTGATGATTTCTGCCGCAGAGGCTGTATCTGCAATCAGATCATATGCTGTGGGAAGCTTGTCATGCTTATTCACTCCAAAGCCGATGCTTGAATGTCCCTGTGGATCCATATCAACAAGGAGCACACGTTTTTTCAGTATATGCAATGCTGCTGCAAGATTCACGCACGTCGTTGTCTTTCCAACGCCGCCCTTTTGATTTGCAACGGCAATGATTTTTGCCATATATATTCCACCTCCATAGGCCAAAAGGCTTATCAAAAAGCCTTTATTTCTCACCTGAACCGGTGATAATATTATTATAGCACTTTGCAGAGCAAAGTGCAATAATAATCTTTCAAATGTTCCACGTGGAACATCATTTAAATATCTTTATATTTACATTGACACAAACATCATCTTCATCCTTTGCGACATCTG
>JAFQGO010000184.1:0-5193 GCA_017398225.1 Oscillospiraceae bacterium
ACTCAACAACTGCGGAGCACACAGCAACAGTGGATGCGCCCTCCATCGGGCTGATGCCGAACGGCTCATCGTTCATAAGTGCTGTAAGGAACATCTGAAGCTCTGCGGTGGTGTTGTGATTTGCAAGCTTTACGGGAATCTGCTGAGGAATGGTGAACTTCTTATTGCCGAGCACATCCTCATCGTCGCCCGAGAACACCGTCATAAAGCTTGATGTATTGTCACAGATAATAGTGCCCTTTGTCCCGTAGAAGCAGGAGCGCATTGTATAATTTCGCTTGCAGCCGATAGAGGTGAGAACCTTTCCGTTTACATTGTTCGGGAACTTCATAACCGCGATTGAGCAGTCATCAACCGGCCAGTCGGTAAGGCACTTGCGGTTTGAAAGAGCATAAACCTCCGTCGGATTTCCCGCAATCCAGCGAAGAAGGTCTATTGCATGGCATCCTCCGCCGATGACCGCGTGACGCTCCGGTGTTACACGCCAGTCATTTGCGCCACGGGATTTGCTGTAGTCGTGCGCATATTCGCTTTCAACAAAGTACAGCTCCCCGATAAGTCCTGAGTCGATAATTTCCTTTGCTTTTGCAAAGGCAGGTGCAAAGCGAGAAACCTGACCTACCATAAGGCGGGCTTCACATCTTTTTTCTATGCGCATCATCTCTTCGCACTCAGAGACGGTGAGCGCCATCGGCTTCTCGCACATAACATGCTTTCCCGCTTCAAGAAAAGCCTTTGTCATTTCAAGATGAAGCTGATCCGGAGTTACAACAATAACTGCATCAACGTTCGGGTCATTGATAAAATCATGCCAATCCGCCGTTGCAACATCCGGGCGAAACTCTTCCTTTTTTTCAGCAAGCAGCTCTGTGTCAATATCACAAATACCGTAGAGATGCGCATTTCGGCTTTCGGTGACGGAGCACATATGTGCATATCCCATCCTGAGACCTATAACAGCAATATTATAAATTTCTTTTTTCATTTTCTTCTTCCCTTTCTTTTCAAAATGTGATATGATTGTATCATCAATTTGTTAATATAACAAGCTCATTTTGTTGGGAAAAATCTTCATTTTGTTGGAGGCGTGAAATGAACAAGCTTTTTCTTCCCGAAGCCGCGCCCATCCTTTTGCGGGTTGATGCAGATAAAAACCTTGCCCCCGGTGCAACCTTCGGTCCCGTTATCCGCTCGGTATATATTTTTGAGTGCTGCACCTCCGGATACGGCTCTGTTATAATAAACGGCAGAGAGTTTCCCGTTTCTCCGGGTGATTTTTATATTCTTCTTCCGGGTGATACCGTAACGCACACCGCATCAACAACAAATCCAAGATGCGGATATTGGTGTGCTCTTGACGGCCCGGGCATAGGCGAAGTTCCGGCAAGCTGCGGGATATCAGCTTCCAATCCGTTTGCCCCGAAAGAGTTATTCCCCGCACTCTTAAGCTGTATGGAATCACTGTATAAAATGCGCAACGAAACAGACACAGGCAGTGAATTCCGCCGCACAGCATTTATATACACTATGCTTGGCGAGCTTTTGCGGTATGTGCAGAAAAGCGACACACACGTTCCGATACGGCGTGCAATAGGTCTTATGGAGACGCACTACAACACCGGGCTCAACGTACAGAGCCTTGCCGATTCCGTCGGGCTTGAACGGAGCTATTTTTCCACCCTGTTTAAAAATACCACGGGGCTCACTCCCCATTCATATCTGACGAAGCTTCGGATACAGCGGTTTTGCGCATTGATAAAAAGCGAGGATATTTCCATTTCGCTCGCCGCAGAATACGTTGGGCTTGACCCGCAGAATTTTGCACGGGTTTTTAAGCGGGAAACCGGAAAGACGCCATATGAATACAAACAAACCTTATCAGTAAACAAAACTGACTCCCCCTTAAAATGAGAAGTCAGTATATTTCCCGGAAATTCGAAGCGTTCGTTTTTTAATCACAGCTGTTTTGCGTTTCACAGCAATGCAGATGCGAAGGTGAAGTAGATAAGAAGCGATATTGCGTCTACAATCGTTGTGATGAACGGGCTTGCCATTACCGCAGGGTCAAAGCCTATTTTCTTTGACAAAATAGGAAGCGAGCAGCCCACAAGCTTTGCGGTAAACACCGTCACCGCAAGCGCAAGGCTTACGACAAGCGCAACAGCGGCGCCCACGCGGTCGAAGGTTATAAGCTTTACGAAATTTGCCGCGGCAAGCGTTACGCCGCTCATAACCGAAACGCGGATTTCCTTCCACAGAACACGGAAAATATCCGAAAACTCAATTTCGTCAAGCGAGAGGCCGCGTATAACGGCAACGGATGCCTGACTTCCGGAGTTTCCGCCCGTGCCCATAAGCATCGGGATATACGCCGCAAGCACGCTTGTTGCGGCAAGGGCATTTTCAAAATGCGTTATTATAATCCCCGTAAAGGTGGAGGAAAGCATAAGAAGCAGAAGCCACGGAATACGCGCCTTCCAAAGCTCAAATGCACTTGTTTTTAAGTATGGTTTATCGGTCGGCGTGATAGCCGCCATTTTTTCAATATCCTCAGTTGCCTCTTCGCGGATAACGTCGATAGCATCGTCAACCGTTACAATACCGACAAGCCGGTTTTCGCGGTCTACAACCGGAAGGGCGAGGAAATCATATTTTGCAAAATTGTTTGCAACGTCCTCTCTGTCATCCGTTGTGTAAACCGAGATTACGTTTTCCTCCATTATATCGCTTATAAGCGCGTCATCATCCGCCATAAGAAGACTCCGCACCGTGACAATACCTATAAGCTTTCTGTCCTTTTCCGTGACATAGCAGGTATAAACGGTTTCTTTGTCAACTCCCGAACGGCGGATGTTCTTTATCGCCTCGCTCACCTTGAGATCCGGCTTGAAGCTGACGTATTCCATCGTCATAATGCTTCCCGCGCTGTCATCGGGGTATTTTAAGATTTCGTTTATCATTTTGCGCATATCAGGGTCTGCCTGGCGCAAAATACGCTTAACTACGTTTGCCGGCATTTCCTCGATAATATCAACGGCATCATCGACATATAATTCATCGACAACCTCTTTAAGCTCGCTGTCTGAAAACCCGCGGATAAGGCTTTCCTGCAAGTCTGCGTCCATCTCAACAAAGGCTTCTGCCGCAAGCTCCTTTGAAAGCAATCTGAAAAGAAGCGGCATACGCTCGTGCGGCATATCGTCGAGCAGGGCGGCAATGTCTGCGGGTGCCATGGTATCAAGCACATCGCGCAGTGTTGCAAATTTGCGCTCATCTAAAAGCGCTGTTATCATTTTTTCAATCGTTACGGTGGTCTCTCCCATAATCCTTTCCTCCTTTTATAAATTATTCAGGAAGTAAAGGCACAAGCAAAGAAAGCGGGAGAAGTATATAAAAAAACTACAAGCTAAAACAACGGACGTATGACAGTCCGCAATATACTTCGCCCTTTGGATGTGCTTCTACTACTACCGCCTGCGTCCATTATTTTCACCTGCCTTTATTATTGATTTAATATATGCTTTATATCCTATAAAATGATACACCTACAAAAAAGGTTTGTCAAACATTTTTTCTGACAAACCTTTATTTTTTTATTCACTTAATCGAATTGATTATTTCAAGCGAGGTGTCGATAAGCTTTTCTGCCGTACCTGCAACATATCTTGCAGTCAAGACCTCATACCCTCCCTCGTCATATGCCGACTGCACAGGATAATATCCCTCATAGCCGTTGGCACAGCAAGCGGGCATTGTAAGCGTGAACGGAGACGCTTTCTTAACTTCCATTCCCACCTCGCAGAAAGGCTCGCCCGGAAATCCCGCAAAAACCATATCACCTATCGCAACAGCAGTTACGATAAGGTCGTGCGTATCAGGAAGCTGCTGCATTCCCGCAATAGTCGTCGCCTTTGCAAGCATTTCCCACTTTGCCTCTCCGCCGAGCTCCTGAAGCGTTTTTTCCTTGCCCACCTCACGGTAACGCCTTGCAAGCTCAAGTGCGGCGGGAACTTCTTCGGGATTTCCTTTATTATGAGAGACAGTGATCACCTTTTTTGCAAAGCGGATTTTGTCTCCCGGAATTTCTTTTGCGAGCTCATAGTTTGATATTACGGACATTGCAATTTTCTTGCCCATATATTTTGTGCGCTCGTATCCCCACACATAATCCTCGCGCTCCACAAACACATTATTTCCTCCGAGGTTTCCCTCTGTTCCGTTTATGTACATACAGAGAGAGTCCGGCACATTTTTCTCGTAAACCTCGCGCACGAACTTCGGATAGTCAGCAGAAAGCTTCTCGCCGCCGATGGTATCTGCGTGTACCTGAAAATTGATAATACCAATTTCTTTTTTGCCCTCACGCTTTATGATAAGAAGCTGTGATTGCTCATCCGGAACGCCGAGAGCGTAGTCGGTTTCCGGGTTCATATATCCCGGATTTGTGCGTACACTTCCGTCCTTCATGCGGAAGCGGCGGATGTGTGCCACATCATCTGCCTCGCCGCGGGTGTACAAAAGCTTTGCAGGAACTAAATCCGAAAAAGCCATGACGGCAGTATCTGCAATTCTCCTTATAAGCCAATTGCCGTATTCGGGATTTGGAAAGGTTTCTTTCGTTACGCCCGTCGCGGCAACAGCAGGACCGGTGTGCGTATGCGTACATGAGATAAACACTCCGTCAATATCTATATCAGCCGCTTTCGCTACCGCAGGGCGGAGAAGTGACATAAACTCCATATTCATCCCGATAACATCAACGCTTATAATAACGGCTTTTTTCTCGCCGTCGTCAAACGCAACTGCTGTTGCAAGAAGCGGATCAATAACCCCCTTTGCATTCCGCTTCTCATAATATCCTTCAATGGAAATCCCGAGCGGTGGGGTTATATCACATCTTGCAAAACCTGCTTTTAACACAAAGATACACCTCTTTTAATATTATCAAGACAAGTATACTCTCCCGTTTTGTACCGGTCAATACAAAATCGGGCAAATCAGGCAAAGATTATGCCTGATTTTGTATATATGCTACCATATGTTTTCGCAAAAAATAGCATAATTGTTCATTTCTATGCTTTATATACAACTTTTCCGTCAACGATCGTCATAACTACATTAAAATCATCGTCAAGAACAGTGAGATGCGCGCGCTTGCCAACATCAATCGAGCCGAATTTATCATACATTCCA
>JAFQGO010000185.1:0-3090 GCA_017398225.1 Oscillospiraceae bacterium
ATACCTTTTTGCAATGCTGAAGCATAAGCTCAAGGCGAGGTTTATACCCTTTGGTATCAAGATATCTTCCAAGTCCTAAAGCGTGCGCTTCATCAAGACCGATATTTATTCTGCGGCTTGTAAAGCACTCTGCCATTGTTTTAAATTCGCACTCTATAAAGTCATATGTGTCCGGACTGTCAACAAGCAGAATAGCATCAGTATCAGATAATTTCTTACTTTCCGACCAACGGAGGAAAGAGGACAGATGCCCTAATGTCTGAATACACGGTGTAAGCTCTATTCCGAAAAGCTTTGCGTATTCATCTATTTTCTGAATATCTTCTTTGGTGAGACGAGGTCTCATATATCCAAAGTACGGATATTCTTTCATCTCATACGTATCCTCGGTATAAAGCTGTATCATGGAATATCCCATAAGAGCGAGACGGCAGGTCATTTCCTTAAATGTTTCAAAAGTTACTACAGCATTGCGTGAACAGTCAAGCATAAAACCGAGAACATCATAGCACGGATTTTCAGATATCTCAAACGCTTTCGTGCTTTCCTTCAGTTTTTCAACCAGCAAGCCTATACAACGTGAAATATGGTGTCGTTTTGAGTAAAACACCTCTCCGCATTTTCCATCCCACAATATACGGATATCTCCGTCCTGTTGGGTGAATGTAACTTCAATCCCGTCATTGCTGAGTTCAATTTCAAGAATTGAACTCAGTTCTTTCACTCCTTTGAGTTGCAGATCGTCAAGACCTTTAAATTTAAACTTAAGCATAATCATTTCTCCCGCTATTTTTCATCAAAAGAATTAAGTATTCTGTTGATAAGAACCGCAACCTCGGCTCGTGTTGTGTAATCTGTTGGTGCGATGCATCCGTTCTTACCGTTGATAAGCCCAGCGCCGATGAGCGCAGAAACGGCGTCGCGGGCGTAAGGGGCAACGGTGGCGAAGTCGGGGTATTGCGATAACACCTCATCCGTCAGCTCCGCTGACACCTTCCCCTCAAGGGGAAGGCTTGAAAGTGCACGGTACACAATCACCATCATATCCTGACGGGTGATGGAGTTTCGCGGTGCAAATTTGTTATCGCCGATGCCGTTGACGATGCCGCTGTTACGCGCCACTGCAAGCTCCGGTGCGAAGTAATCAGATGCTGTGACGTCTGCGAAGTTTTCGGTGTTGTCGCTTGTGAGCTTGAAAGCACGCACAAGAAGCAGTGCGAAGTCTGCACGGGTGATATTAGCCGCCGGACTGAACGTGCTTGCAGAAGTTCCCTTTATTATTCCATCCGTTGCAAGCGTGTTTATCGCATCCTCTGCCCATGCGTGATTACCAAGGTCGGTGAAGCGGAGAGCTCCATCTTCTGTGCCCGTGTTATCAGTGTTTCCTCCATTTTCTCCGCTTTCACCGCCATTGTCGGTTTGGTTGTTATCTTCTTCCGTAACACCCGAATTATCCGGAGTCGGTGCGCCGCCACCGCCTCCGCCACCTCCGCCGCCCGACGGCGTGGTGGTTTCTCCGGTGCTTCCGGAACTATCGGCTTCTTCGTCATCATCCTTTGACGAGCTTCCCGTCGTCGAACCGTAAACCGTTATCGTAAAGTGAACTGTGTTTTCACGCCCATATTCATCACGGGCAGTAATCGCAACGTGGTTTTCTCCTATCTGTGAGCTGTCCGGCTTCCATGTAAACTCGCCGGTTGCCGTATTGATGCTTGCGCCGCGGGGAAGCGTTTCTCCCTCATATCCCGCAATAGCAACGTTTTCAATCGGGCTGCTTGCGCTTACCGCAACCTTGATGCTGCTTCCGGCAGATACGGTGAGCCCATCGCTTACCGCATCAAACACCGGTGCTCCATCCTCTTCAAAATCAAGCGGAATTCGCGCATTCTGTCCCTCGGATATCATATATACATATCCTTTGTCCGGGTTAAACGAATCAACATACTTGCGTATCGGCGTAATTCTTCCGATATCTATTGTTATGTCGCTTCCGGTGAGTGTTGCATTCTCAATCTTGAACGTGCCGCTTCTGGTTTCCGCGCCGTTGTCAATAACAAGAAGCTTTCCTGCAAGCGCCGCAACGTCAGAGTCCGTAATCGCTGTTCCCGGTGCTGTGGTTATCACGATTTCGTTCTTTTCCTCGTGAGTTTTGGTGAATGTCTTTACCGTACCCTCGATTGACGAAACTTTTTCCGTTGCTTCACCAATGATATCTCCATCAAGAACATATCTGTAGGTATTCGCGCCGTTCTGCAGCGTGTATACGCCCACAAATCCGCGGAAGGAAAGCACGTTTCCGTTGTCGTTAATCTCATACGTCACGGCGTTGTTCGTGGCGTAGAAGATATAATCCACGCGCCCGCTCTTGTGCGTTACCTTTACTGCACGGGCAGTATCGGAAGCCGCCGGCGTGCCGGAAATTGCGTTCATTTTAATCTCATCTGCAGACGAGATATAGCGCGAACCCTTATACGGTTCAAAAACAGTGGTGAACGTCGTATCAAGATTATTCCCCTCGTTCTTTATGAGAACATATTTAAGCTTGTCAATGTTTTTGTTCTCCACCTTTTGTGGCGGGAGACCGTCTGCTATTGAAATTTCCGCATTTGCTCCGTTTTTAACGTTGCTATCGTTAAGAACAGTCATATAAAGCCCAAGATCCTTTGAGTCTTTTATCGCCTTGTTAAAGTCCTTTATCTCAAAGTCTACCTCAACCTTATTTTCGGGTTCTGCATCGCGGTCGATATTGCGAAGCCACGTATATCCGCGCGGAAAGAGTGTTTCATACTCCCATGAATTGGGAGAGTTCGGATCTTCGCCATACACAAGCGGAAGTTCAACTTCATTTGATGCAAGCTTTTCTCCCTCGACAGGCAGACGCACGGTGACCGTGCCGTCCTTTGCCGTCTTCTTGATGTACGTTACGTCACGCCCTGCATACGTTCCCTTGTATTCTCCGTTATCATCAAGCTGTGAGCCGGAGATGTAGTTTCCGTTTTCATCCTCAACGAGCGTAAAATCAAGCCCGCTATGATTCTTTATATTATTGCTCGATGCGTGGAACGAATAGAGATGGCTGTCACCTCCGAG
>JAFQGO010000186.1:0-2831 GCA_017398225.1 Oscillospiraceae bacterium
AAGGGGGAAGACCAAAAAGCCCTCCCCTTCTCCTTTTAGATATCTTCTTTGACCTTTGCAGCCTTACCGACTCTGCCGCGCAGATAGTAAAGCTTAGCACGTCTGACTTTACCCTTGCGGACAAGCTCAAACTTGACAACGTGCGGTGCGTGAATCGGGAAAACCTTTTCAACGCCAACGCCGTAGGACAAGCGACGTACTGTAACCGTTTCCTGAATGCCGCCATGCTTCTTGGCAATTATTGTGCCTTCGAAAACCTGAACGCGCTCACGGTTACCTTCCTTGATAAGGACATGGACACGAACAGTGTCACCAATGTTTATCTCAGGTAAATCCTTTTTAATCTGACTGTCAGTCAAATTCTTGATAAGATCCATTGATGCACTCCTCCTTTCTTCATAGACGTTCTTGCCTCAAAAAAGACGCAGACAGAGGACCGCCCGTTTTATAACTATGATATCATATCATATATCTAAGGAAAAATCAAGTATTTTTTTCTTTTTCTCACAAAAAGTATTTTTTATTTCCTTTTTGTTCCTTAACTCATCATTGTTTCAACAAGCGAGATTGCAAAAAGGTTATGCATTTCCCGCGTCGGATGGTTTAATTTATTTGACAAAAGCTCGGTTATATTAACTCCAAGCTCCGCCAGCCTCTTCCATTTTGCATAAACATCACAGACAGGAACTCCTTCTTCCTTACAAAGCGTTCTTGCCGCATCCATATAACGGTCAAGCACCCCGCGCCTCTGTCTATCAGACAACTTTTCCGCAAGTTCGACGAAACTCGGATGAATAGTTGCGCTCACGTTTTCAGCCATCATACAAGGCGTCATGAAAATTATTTCGCTCCCCGCTTCTTTCAGGCGGTGGAAGATGCCGCGCAAACTCTCAATGTATTCGTCTATCCCATCATCTTCTTTTTCACAGTCATTAAGACCAAAACAAACAACTGTGAGATCAGGATTTTTTGACAACACATCACGCTCAATGCGTGAAAGACCTAATTTAGCAGATGTTCCAGCAATGCCTGCATTTATGATGTTTAGTGGCACTGTCGGGAAAAGAACACCGAGGATTTTTGAAACTTTTTTGTGGTAAACATTCTCATGGTCAAACACATTATTAAAACTGCCGCTGTTTCTCGGAACAAGCTCAAAGCAACCTTCTGTAATGCTATCACCTAAGAACGCTATCGTCGGACGCGGATTATCAGCATTCTGCGCCTTTGCCGCTATTTTTTCAATTATTTTCATTTTAAAATCTCACCCATAAATTCATCAGCAAACCATTCCTGCACCTTCGGCACATAGTGTGCACGGTCACTTGCAAGAACTCCGTAACAAACGTTGTCATTGGTAT
This sequence comes from Oscillospiraceae bacterium, assembly GCA_017398225.1. GTDB lineage: Bacteria > Bacillota > Clostridia > Oscillospirales > JAAYXM01 > SIG480. The sequence goes on from JAFQGO010000186.1 coordinate 1,362, forward strand.
CCCAATACGGAGATTCACGTACATCTGTGAGCTTTGCGCCAATTCTTTTCGCCTGACGGACAATCTCTTCGTTTATAATTCCCTCGCTTTCAAGCGGAAGATTAAAGCGTTCAAGACCGCCACGAACTACTATCTTATAAAGATATGTCGGAACATTTCCGCCCATAGATTCGCGCATCACATCGAAGTGATAGTCATATCTTTCCTTGAAATCATCGCGGAGATATGCTTCATGCCATACTTCCTGCTCACAGCCAAGCCAATGCCATCCAATCACCTCTGGATTTTCACCCGCATCGGTTAAGTTTTTCATAACAAGCTTATTTATATGCAGTGCGAGCGGGAGAAGCGAAATATCTGCCTCACCGAGTATGCCGGGCTTTATAACAGGTTCTTTATCGCGGTTCCACATTCCGTTGATTATTCCCTGACTTCCGATTGAAATCTGGACAATATACAGGTCAGGCAAATCCTTGCCTGCATCAATTGCCGCCTGCCATTTCTTTGCAACGAAATATGCAAGACTTGCTGTATGGTCCTGACTCTCTCCGAGGTTCTTGCCCATACTTGTCCACCCCGACCAGACAACATCCTCAATATCAAGCGACTGATTGGGATTACGGTCAAGAGAGAATACGTTCTTTAACGGCTCATATACTCTGTCCTCTTTGGAAAGAAACTGCTGATGTGCAGTAGCGTTAGACTGACCGTTTATAAAAAGCACTGCGGCTTTTGTGTTTTTGTTCACGCTGATACTCCTTACTCCGGCTTTGTTTCAAGCTTTAGCGGGAAATCGCCGAGCTTATTGACCTTAAAGCCGTTTTTCTTATATTCCTCATAGTCGAATGCTTCAAGCTCGTCTATCGCAAGCTTATGGAACTCATAGAAGTTCTTCCACCACTCATAGCCCGAGCCGAGCTCTGCGTTAAGGTAAGCATCGGCAATGTCACATCCCATTGCAGGAGCGACATAGAATGCACCCATAGCAAGAACGTTTACGCCGTTGCCCGTGATTGCGCGCAGTGCTGCCGGAACGCTTTCAACAACGCCTGCGTGAACGTGCGGGCATTTGCTTGCTGCAATATGAATTCCCATTCCTGTTCCGCAGAAGAGAAGTGCACGCTCAAACTCGCCTTCCGAAATCATCGAACCGACGCGAAGACCTACTCTATGGAACATAAGGTCTGTATCGTTGGGGTCAGAATCCGCTCTAACACCTACATCCGTTATCTTCCAGCCTTTTGCTTTAAGGTGAGCGACTACCGCTTCTTTAAGCGGAAAGCCTGCGAAGTCTGCACCTACAACGAGGTACTTATCTTTTACCGTTTTCATAACCTATTCCTCCGTTTTATACCCAAATTTAATGATTACATTTTCCAAATACTGTAAAACTGACAACCCCGGGTTGAATCCCATCAGGACATCCGATAACTGAAAGACGGACTTTCCGTGCTGTCACCTTTTCAAATG
>JAFQGO010000187.1:0-4393 GCA_017398225.1 Oscillospiraceae bacterium
AGCTTTCCGCGCGCATTTTTGCGGCTTTTGGAAACTATGTCTCCAACCTCGCCGTCTCCGGCGATTTCAAATGATTTGATAAATTCATTTTCCATTTCATTCACCTTTTATTCTTTCTACCGAGAGCAGATAAAGTCTGCCGGGTTTTTGTTTATAATCGTATCTATATCTTCTTTTAAAATACCCTCGTTTTCCATCATCGGCACGATGTTCGTGAAGATATGGTCAAAACTCCATCCACCGAAGCTGTGAAGCAAGGATTTCAGACACACATCCGTTGCAAGCATAAGGCGCCCGGTGTGTCCTTTTTTTATTATACGGATAATCATACGCACGCGGTCAAGGTCTGTTTCAAACGGTCCTCCGGAGAAAACCGCATCCTTCGCGGTAAAGTAATACTCTTTACCGAAGTTGTCAAACATAGCATATGCACCGGTATCAAAAACCGCTTCAAGATATTCCTCGTCAAACTCAACATCCAGATGACATATACATATCTGCTCCGGACGCACGCCCTCATCCGTAAGTATCTTTATCGCATCAAGTGATGCACGGCTCCACGGATATGTGTGGATATATATCGGCAGCTTTGTTTCAAGGTTTGCCCATGCCGCTGCGCGAAGCGAGGTTGCCTCCATGGGCTCTACCGTTTCACTCGTTCCGATTTCTCCGATAACGCCGGGTTTTATACCGGTTTCTTCGTCCCCCTCGCGTATTTCCTTTATCATCCACCGGGCAAGCTCATCGGCGTTCATCTCCGAATACGGCTTCGGGATAGTGAGCCCCGTATATAGCCCACATCCGGCAATGACATTTACGCCCGTGCGCTCGCTTACCTCACGTATTCTTTTAAGGTCACGCTTGATGCCGATGTTGGTAAGGTCAACTATCGTATTGCCCCCCGCCTTTTTAAAGCGGTTTACCTCATAAACAATCGTTTCCATATCGTCAACAATCATATTGTCGCGTACAAGAAACGGATTTCTCCTGAGGATATCGATATTGTTTATACCCACCGGCTGTTCAAATATGATACGTTCTTCCTCTGTGTTCGGCATCTGCGCCTCAAAGGTAGTATCGATAAAGAAATGCTCGTGCGGGGCAATAACGCCGATGTCCTCGCGGTTAATCTCTCCGAGAACAGTTTGAATTTTATTCATAAAAATCACCAAATTTGCTAATTTTTCACAGCGAAACGTTTTTTTAGAGAATAATAATCTCCTGCTGTGCACGTGAGAGCTGTTCCTCGCCCGTTTCGGTAACTGCCGCGGCATCCTCATAGCGCATACCGAAATCCGGTCCGCCGAGGAAGGTATCTACTGCGAAGGTCATTCCCGGCTGAATTATGTAGTCCGATGTACTCTCGATAAACGGATATTCACATTCCATCATACCCGTGCCGTGACCGGGACCGTAAACAATATATTCACCATAACCCGCATCGCGGACATAGCCGTGAACCTTGTCAACGATATCACAGGCACGGATGCCGGGAGCAAGAAGCTTATGCGTAAGCTTGTTTGCCTCAAGACCTACGCCGAGAAGCTCATACGCCTTTGCATCCGCCGGCTTTCCGAAGGATATCGGACGGCCGAAGCTTGCCACATATCCGTCGTAGGAAGCACCCATCGTTATCTGAACGATTTCGTTTTTCTCGATTTTTTTATACGAAGATTTGCCTATTGCCTGATTGGAGTTGCTGCCCGATACGCACCAGAACGGGAATCCCGTGCATTCAGCACCCTCTTTCATAATCGCGTGGGTAAACTCTGCAATTACCTGATGCTCTGTCATTCCCGGTGCTATATTGCCGATAGCGCGCTCAAAGCCACGCTGTGCAATCTGTGCGGTGTAGCGCATAACTGCAATTTCCTCCGGCGTTTTTATCATACGCATAGAGCGGAGAAGCTCGTCACACAGGACTATTTCCGCGCCGTTTGCCCCCTCAAGTATTCCGAGATATACCTGAACGGTCATAACATTTGCGCCGATTATACCGATACGCTTGATGTTTTTAAGTGCGGCGATAAGCTCTGCAAACGTTGAATATTTGATATCGGGATACTCCGGATCCGATGTCTCACGGAACTCTAAGAGCTTCTCGTACTTTGCAATCTGAGCCGTTTTCTTCGTGAGCGCCTCGCTCTCCGGACCGATAAGGAGTGTTGCATCGCCCTCTGCCGGAATCATAATTGCAGTTGTCTCAAACACCGGAACATATCCTGTAAAATAACGCACATTTGCAGGCTCTGCTTCATCTGCTGGGATAATAACAACGTCAAGGTCATTCTCGCGTGCAAGCTCTTGCATTTTTTTTACTCTTTTTAAATAGGTTTCCTTGCTGATTTGCGGTTTGTCCATTTTTTCCTCCTTGTATTCTCCGGGAGCTTACCACCCGGTGAGAACCCAGTCCTCCCGCGCGGCTTTTTCCGTAGATTTTCTTATTATCATTTTTCCTTCCATTTCAATGTGCTCACCATAACGGGAACGTCCCTGAATCATTTCCATTAGAAGATTTCCCGCACGGTAGCCCATATCAAATCTTGGGAGCTCCACCGTCGTTAGTGGGGGATCAATAAGCGTTGTTACATAAATTCCGTCAACCCCGATTACCGATACATCATCCGGGATTGATAGATTTGCCTCTTTTATTGCTTTTATCGCGCCGATTGCCATCTGATCGTTTGCAGAAAATATTGCACTCCATTGTGCCCCGCTATCAAGCGCTTTCTTCACCGCGGTATATCCGCTCTCGGCAAAGTAATCGCCAATCATAATATTTTCGCGCAGAAGCTCCATCCCGTGGCGTTCTAATGCGGCTTCTATTCCTTTTATGTTGTTGCTATACATCGGAATATTCTCCGGTCCGAGAAGAATTCCTATCTCCCTATGTCCGAGACTTATCAAATATTCAATTGCCTCATCGGTAAACTTGACCTCGTTAAGGGTTATCACTCCGAGATTTTTGTGGTTAAACGGCGTTTCAAGCGTAACGACCGGAACGTTTCTGCCTGCCACATTCGCAGCAAGACTCTCCTGATATGTAGATACTTCGCCCGTCGGACAGCACGAATCTATTATTATCCCGTCAACCCAGCTTGTCTTTAAAAGGTTTAAATACTCCTTTTCCTTCTCAAAATCATAATCCGTTGAAAAATAGAATATTTTATATCCGTGCTCCTTCGCCGCTGCCTCAATTCCTTTAAGAACATCCGGAAAGAAAACCATCCCGATATTCGGAAGAATAACACCAATGTTATTTGTTGTTCTTCTTTTCATGCTTGCGGCAAGCTCGTTTGCTTGATATCCGAGCGTTTCTATCGCGCGGTTAACGCGCTCGGTAAGCTCCTCTCCGACGAACTTTGTTCCGTTTATAACGTTTGAAACTGTTGATATTGATACTCCGGCCTCTCGTGCCACGTCTGTTATTGTAGCCATAAAAGCTCCCTCCGACCTGCCTGTAATAAAACGTTTTTCTACATATTATTATATTTTATAAACGCCTTATCTGTCAAGAAGCTTTGTGCCGACGGTAATATTTACCTTATTCGCCGTATCCGAGAGTTACCATATACGCAAGATTGTCCTGATTGACATCCATACGTCCGTACTGGACAACAACGTCCGTATCGCTGGTTATATGCATTGAATACTGGACGCAGATACCGAGGTCTGCCTTTCCGAAAAGCGACATATCGTCCGTATAGAACGTGCTTATGCGCTCTGCCGGTGCAGTGAATTTTATCCCCTTCACCGGAGGCCGGTCCTCAAAATAAATATCGATGTTGCAGTGGGCATCCTGTTCGGTGCGGTTGAGAATAAGCACACATTCGTGGCCGCGGTAATTATCCGCGTCCCCCTTCTTCACCGGAGGCCGGTAACCGTCCACAATGCTCCATTCCTTTTTTCCCACATTTTCACCTCCCAAAAATTCTCAAAAACTCGTTTTTTGATTAAAAAAACGTTTTTCTTGTTCAAAAAAATATAATCCGCGAGAAATCACAACCACGCAGAAAATCTCGAAATATACATCCCCGAACACAGGGAAAAACGTTTTTACATGCTCAGTATAACAAAGATAAATCAATTTGTCAATAGTGAAATTATTATTTCAGTTTCTGAAATAGTACAGTGAAAATGAATAAAGAAAATTCATCTTATAAAAAACCCGCACCGGCTCATCCGTGATGATGATATAATCCGGTGCAGGCTTTGCACATTATCTGTTTATTCTTCTTCGTATAAATTTTATAATTTCCTCAATTGGGATGATTGAAAGCGCAAGAACGGTTGCGACTCCGTATTCCTGCGCATCAAGACGAGCAAGAGAGAATGCGTCTGCAAGGAACGGGATTTCCACAACAAGCGTTACAAGGACGAATGACACCACAGC
>JAFQGO010000188.1:0-3991 GCA_017398225.1 Oscillospiraceae bacterium
GCTTGCAACGCGCGAAAATTTTTTCTTCATAAACTTTGTCCTCCTAAAATTGATATATGTATACACTATTATACCACCCCCCCCCCCGAAAAAATCAAGCATTTTGGCGGTTTTTTTGAAATTTTCCCGCAAAAAATTTATAAATTATTTCAGCAAATTATTTTTTTCATATCACAAGTATTCATTTCCGTTTTTGCGGGCATAATGCAAATATGTACTGAAAAAGGAGAGAAAAAACACATGAAAAAAATAATTTCAATATTTATTGCACTCACAATGCTCTTTGCCTTCACCGGATGTATGGGCGACGGGGGTTCCGAAGAAACAAGCGCGGCAGTGTTTTACTACACCTACTCCGACCCGTATATCTCCACCGTGCGCGCAAGTCTTGACCGCGAGCTTGAGGCCGCGGGCATAAAGTATCAGGACTACGACTCAAACTCCAGCCAGACCACCCAGTCCGAGCAGGTTCAGACCGCCATTACAAACGGTGCAAATCTTCTTATAGTGAATATAGTTGAAACCGGCTCAGATGATGCCGCACGCGGAATTGTCCAGCAAGCAAGAGCCGCAGACATCCCCCTTATCTTCTTTAACCGCGAGGTTTCAGATGAGATTATCGCAAGCTACGAAAAATGCGCATTTGTCGGCACGGATGCCGCAGAAGCCGGGCATATGCAGGGCGAAATGATTGCAGACTACCTTCTCAAAAACTATGATGCGGTTGACTTAAACGGTGACGGCACAATTTCATATGTTATGTTTAAGGGGCAAAACGGAAATGCCGAAGCCGAGCTCCGCACAAAATTTGCCGTTGAGGATGCGAATGCCGCATTGAAAGAAGCAGGCAAGCCCGAGCTTATGTTCTATGACAAGAACAACCGCGACAAATATCTTGTTGACAAAAACGGAACCTGGGCGGCAAGCGCTTCAAACGAATATATGACGACAATCCTCACCGAGTATACCGAAAACAATAAAAATATGGTTGAAGCCGTCATCTGCAATAACGACGGTATGGCTGAGGGCGCAATAACCGCACTCAATACCGCGGGATATAACACAGGCAGCGGAAAGACGATTCCTGTTTTCGGCGTGGATGCAACGGAAGCAGCGGTCTCTCTTATCGGCGCAGGGAAAATGACCGGAACGATTAAGCAGGATGCCGTAGGTATGGCAAAGGCGCTTTCCCGCCTTTCCTCAAACATCAAGAACGGCAAGGACCTTATGAGCGACACGGCTGACCTTAACATTGACGAAAATGTTTCCAAAATCCGCATACCTTACGGAATTTACACGGGCGAACAGAAGGAACTCTAAAGGAGAAATCGGATAAAAAGCTATGGAAAACGATGTACTTCTCAGGATGCAGGGCATCTCAAAATCCTTTCCGGGTGTGCGCGCACTCGATAACGTCTCCCTCGATGTGCGCCGCGGCACGGTTCACGCACTTATGGGCGAAAACGGCGCAGGCAAAAGCACGCTTATGAAATGCCTTTTCGGAATTTATACGAAAGACTCCGGCAAGATACTGTTAGAGGGCAAGGAGGTTTCGTTCAAAACCTCAAAAGAAGCGCTGGACTGTGGCGTAGCAATGGTGCATCAGGAGCTTAACCAGGCGCTCAAGCGCAGTGTTGCCGACAATATCTGGCTTGGGCGCTACCCAACCAAGGGTCCGCTTGTGCAGGAAAAGAAAATGCATGAGGACACGCGCGAAATTTTCAAAAAGCTCGGTATCGACGTAAATCCCGCTCAGATAATGGGGAGCCTTCCCGTCGCGAGGCGGCAAATGGCAGAGATTGCAAAGGCGGTATCATACAACGCGCGCGTTATAGTTTTTGACGAGCCGACAAGCTCGCTCAATGATGCCGAGGTTGAACAGCTTTTCCGTATCATAGATATGCTGAAAAAAAACGGCACGGCGATAATCTATATTTCCCATAAAATGGAAGAAATTCTGCGTATCTCCGATGATATCACCGTTATGCGCGACGGACGGCACATTGCAACGGAGCCGGCAAAGAATATGACGATGGAAAAGATAATAAAGCTGATGGTAGGCCGCGAGCTTGGAAACCGTTTTCCGGAGCGAAAGAACAAACCGGGCAAGCCTCTCCTCGAAGTGGAGGGGCTCACCTCCCGCTATTCAAACCTGCGCGATGTTTCCTTTACTCTGCGTGAAAGCGAAATCATCGGCGTTGCAGGGCTTGACGGCGCAGGCAGAACGGAGCTTCTGGAAAACATTTTCGGTCTGTCCGCACGTGAGCGCGGGCGGCTTGTTCTTCGCGGCAGAGAGATAAAAAACCGCAACGCGCGGGATTCGATATCTAACGGCTTTGCGCTCGTAACCGAAGAACGGCGCTCGACGGGGATTTTCGGAATCCTTTCCATCCGTGCAAACACCACAGTATCAAGCCTGAAGAAATACCTTTCATACGGTTTCGTCCTCAACAAGAAAAAAATGAGGCGCGCAACAGATGATATGATAAAATCTCTGCGCATAAAAACCCCGACACAGGATACAAAAATCCGCTCGCTTTCCGGCGGTAATCAGCAGAAGGTAATCTTCGGCCGCTGGCTTCTTACCGAGCCGGACATTCTTCTTCTCGATGAGCCGACGCGCGGAATAGACGTCGGCGCAAAGTTTGAAATATACAGCGTTATCGGAAACCTTGCGGCAAACGGAAAGTCTGTTATTATGGTATCGAGCGAAATGCCCGAGCTTTTGGGCGTATGCGACAGAATCCTTGTGATGTCCGGCGGACGGCTTGCCGGTGAGGTGAATGCAAAGGACGCAACACAGGAACAGATAATGACGCTGGCAACAAAGTATGCGTAATAACCCGCAAATCGGTTATTGCAATGCAAAACTATGTATAATCCCATTTTGCATTTTGCACTCTGCATTTTGCATTTACTAAGAGGTGGCTAACTTATGGAAAACAAAAAGAACACGCGTTTCCGGCGCGGTTTTGACGAATACAAGACGCTCGATCCCGCCGAAAAACGCCGTATGAAACGCGAATTTTTTATAAATAACGCGCTGTATATCTTCCTCATCGCCGTTATAATAGCAATAGCAATATACCGCCCGCGATTCCTTTCCCCAAGCTCGCTTATCAACATACTCTCGCTCTCCGCCGCGAATCTGCCGATTGCGCTTGGAATAGCCGGCGCAATAATTCTTACCGGCACTGACCTTTCCGCCGGCCGTGCCGTCGGACTTTGCGCGTGCGTTGCCGCCTCGCTTCTGCAGGCATCGGGATATGCAAACAAGATGTTCCCGGAAATCGGAACAATGCCGGTGTTTCTCGTTATCGCCCTTATTATTGCCATCGGCGCGCTTATCGGTGCGGTAAACGGCTTCTGCACGGCAAAGTTTAATCTCCACCCGTTTATAGTTACTCTTGCAACCCAGCTTATCATCTACGGCGGGCTGCTTATGTACCTCACTCTCGGCACGAACAACGGACAGTCCATCTCCGGGCTTTCCGAGAGCTATACAGGCTTTATCAACGGAAGCATTCTCTCGGTCGGAGGTACGGCGATACCCAATTTCGTGTGGTATTCCATTATAATAACTATAGTTATGTGGTTTGTCTGGAATAAAACCACTTTCGGAAAAAATATGTTTGCCGTCGGCTCAAACCCCGAGGCGGCACACGTCTCCGGCGTCAACGTCACGCGCACGATAATCCTCGTGTTCACGCTTGCCGGCGCACTGTACGGCGTTACCGGATTTATCGAGGGCGCGAGAATCGGCTCCAACAGCGCATCAACCGGTCTTAACTATGAGCTTGATGCCATTGCCGCATGCGTAATCGGCGGTGTATCGTTTGTCGGCGGTATCGGCAAGATACGCGGTGTTATAATGGGCGTTGTTCTTCTGCGAATAATCTTTGTCGGGCTTACCTTTCTCTCGGTCAACCAGAATATGCAGTATATCATAAAGGGACTTATAATCCTTATCGCGTGTGCGATAGATATGCGA
>JAFQGO010000189.1:0-6819 GCA_017398225.1 Oscillospiraceae bacterium
CACAGGCCTTACTCGGGAGGAATTATTAAAGCTTCGCGAATATGAAAAATTTCTCATATGGCATAGAAAAGAAAAAAACGCACCGCGATAAAAGAATATCGCGGTGCGCTTTTGGACGTTTTTCTTCTTTTTATGTTGACTTTATTTTTTATTTATTGTAAAATAAATCCAAGAACACAGAAATGAGGTAATACATATGTCAAAGCTTATTCTTTTTCAGGGTGATTCAATAACGGATGCAGGGCGTTCGCGTGAGCGCGACGATATGATGGGACGAGGATACGCAACAATGGTGGCAGGAAGCCTCGGCCTTGATTATCCGGAGCAGTATCGATTTTTAAACCGCGGAATATCCGGCAACAGAATTGTGGATGTTTATGCGCGTATGAAAGCAGATATACTCAACCTCAAGCCCGACTATATGAGCCTGCTTATCGGAGTTAACGATGTATGGCATAAGTTTTCGGCAGAAAACGGTGTTGCAACGGAGAAGTTTGAAAAAATATACACAATGCTTCTGGAAGAAATTATCGAAGAGCTTCCGGATATAAAGATTATGTTGCTTGAGCCGTTTCTTTTAAAAGCAAGCTCGACCGACGCAACGGAAACCCGCGGAGATATCTACGCCGAATTCCGCGCTGAGGTCGAAGAGAAAGCAGCAGCCGTTAAACGAATTGCAGATAAGCTTAATCTTCCGTTTATACCTCTTCAGGCAAAGCTTGATGCGGTATACAATCCGGAGATGCGTGATTACTGGCTTATCGACGGCGTTCACCCGAATGCCGCAGGGCATATGCTCATCACACGCGAATGGATAAATAAATTTGAAGAAATAAAATAAAGAATGTGAAAATCACCGGTGTTTGCGTCGCAAACACCGGTGATTCTTTATTCGTTATTCGTTCGTTGTATCTTCCGTCGGAGCGGGAGTTGCTTCCGGAGCAACGGTCTTCCCTTCCTTTTGCGCGCGTGCCGGAACGCTTTCACCGAAGATTGCATAAAACTCTTCCGCTTCCATCGTTTCGTGATCAAGAAGCGCCTTGGCAACCTCATGGAGCTTATCCATATTATCGTTGAGAATTTTCTCACAATGCTTGTATGCAGCATCGACAATTGCGCGGACTTCCTCATCAATCGCACCTGCGATTTCTTCGGAATATGCACGCTTTTCAGCAAAATCACGGCCAAGGAATACCTCCTGATTCTCGGAAGCATAGCTTATGGGACCGAGGCGATCGCTCATTCCGTATTTTGTTACCATATCCCGTGCAATTGATGATGCACGCTGAATATCATTTGATGCGCCCGTTGAGATATCCTCAAGCACAAGCTTTTCGGCAACACGTCCACCGAGAAGCGATACTATCTGCTCGTTCATATCAGTTTTCGATACGGAGTAAACATCCTCACGCGGGAGAGAAATTGTATATCCGTTCGCCATACCGCGCGGGATAATTGAGATATGATGTACCGGATCCTGCGTCGGAAGGAATTTCATAGCAATCGCGTGACCTGCCTCGTGATATGCAACAAGCTTATTTACATGCTCGCTTCTTACCCTGCTCTTCTTTGCCGGACCCGCAATTATCTTGAGCATGGAGTTTTCAATATCCTCCTGAGTCATACTCTTATCTCCGCGGCGTGCGGCAAGAAGCGCTGCCTCATTGAGAAGATTTTCAAGATCCGCCGGAGTAAAGCCGCTTGTAGAGCGGGCAACATTTTTGAGGTTTACGGAGCTGCCGAGCTTCTTGGACTTTGCGTGAATTTCAAGAACCTTTTCGCGGTCATTCATATCCGGAAGACCGACATATACCTGACGGTCAAAGCGTCCCGGGCGCATAAGCGCGGGGTCAAGAATATCCGGTCGGTTTGTTGCCGCAATTATGATGACACCCTCGTTATTTCCGAAGCCGTCCATCTCGACAAGCAGCTGGTTAAGAGTCTGTTCACGCTCGTCGTGTCCGCCGCCGTAGCCTGCACCGCGGTGACGTCCGACAGCATCGATTTCATCAATAAAGATTATTGCCGGAGCAACCTTCTTTGCCTGCTCAAAAAGATCACGCACACGCGATGCACCGACACCGACATACAGCTCAACAAAATCGGAACCCGAAATTGACAGGAACGGAACTCCTGCCTCACCGGCAACCGCCTTTGCAATGTATGTTTTACCGGTTCCCGGAGGACCCACAAGGAGCACACCTTTAGGAATTCTTGCACCAATTTCGGTAAACCTTTTTGGATCTTTCAGGAAATCAACAATTTCCGCAAGCTCTGCCTTTTCTTCCTCTGCACCTGCAACGTCGGCGAAGGTGACCTTCTTCTTCTCATCACTTCCGAGCTTTGTGCGTGCCTTACCAAAGCGCATTGCCTTTCCCGCGCCGCCGTCAGCCTTATTATACATAAAGTACCACATAACACCTATAACGGCAAAGACAAGAATATACGGCAGGAACATCATCCACCACGGCGTTTCCGCTTCGGGGATACGGTCATCATCCGTAATAATTCCGCGAATGCGGTGTTCGCGCAGGAGCTCGCCCACATCCATACGGAAATCCGCACGGATCTGCGGGTCGGAAAGGTCAAATGAAATGGTCTTCTGCCCGGATTTGAGCGGGCGCTTAAGCTCCATTGTCAGAAGCCCTCCGTCAATTGTGTACTTTTCCACGTTCTGCGCTTCAAAATGACGGATAACATCGGCATATGTTATTTTTTCCGTCGGCGTTCCCTCAAAAAGGAGAGAAGCAACAGATACGAGTATCGCGATGATAAGCAAAAACAGCAATATATCGCGGGTGTTGTTCTTCTTCAACTGATGTCACATCCTTATCTATGATTTATTTTTCGTATACCGAGCGCTTAAGCACACCGACATACGGGAGATTTCTGTATTTTTCGTCGTAATCAAGACCGTAGCCAATAACAAATTCGTTTTCAATATCATAACCGATGTAATCGGCATTTATCTCTGCAATGCGTCGCTCCGGCTTATTGAGGAAAACGCAAACGGCGACAGATTTTGCCCCGCGGCGCTTGATTTCCGGAAGAAGATTCGAGAGCGTGACGCCGCTATCAAGAATATCCTCAACGATGATAACATCGCGCCCGTTGACGTCGCTGTCCATATCTTTTTTTATTTTGAGCTCGCCGGTTGTTTCCGAACCGCTGCCATAGCTGGATACCTGCATAAAGTCAATCGTACACGGAAAATCAAGCTCGCGCACAAGGTCAGCCGTAAAAATGAGCGAGCCTTTCAATATACATAATATAAGCGGATTTTTACCTTCATATGCACATTTGATCTGATTTGCCAGATATTTTACCTTTTCGGAAATCTCCTCTTTTGTAAAGAGGATTTTTTCAACATCATTTTTCATTTTCCCAACATCCCTTATTTATCTCTATAGCATATATTTCATCACCGTTTTGCGGGATATATCTCTCATCTGTACCGATGCCGTAAACAGCAACGGTTTTTTCACCATCCGCAATGACGGGGATTTTCTCACGCTGCGCCTTAGGAATTCTTTTTTCGATAAAAAGCTTCTTAAGGCTTTTGGTCGGTCTTTTGGGAAGCTTTATTTCATCTCCGACAGCTCTGCTTCTCAAAACCAGACCATCTTGTATTCTACCACACGAAATCAAAAAAGTATTTACGGAATTATTAATTTTTTCCGTTTTTACCGTTTTTTTCACAAAAACACGCAAACATCCGAAGTTAAACTTTCCCTCACAGAGCTTTACAGCTGCGGCAGCCTCGCATTGTCCGGCTTTTTCGAAAACAAGATTTTCATACTCACGACGAGCACAAACTCCACCGGGCAAATGAATCATCCCCGACGGCACGGCACTTTCGCAAAGCGCGCGCAGCGCAGTGACGTGGCAATACTCAAGAACGTAATTCTCTTCGCCTGCTGCTTTTGACGCAAAGATTTCACACACTCTCCCGAAAAGAGCCGGATGCAGACCGCAAAGCTTTTTCACATCACACCCGTTTTCATCTGCCACAACCCGCTCTGCCGCAAGGTGTGCTTCATTTTTCAGAAAGTCTGCTTCATCGCGCAGAATACGCGACGAGCGCGAAGCGTTTTTGATTGCTCCGGCATTTATCTTCAGTATTTCAGGAATGATATTGTGGCGTATTTTGTTTCTTGTATACACGGTTTCAGCATTTGTCTTGTCCACACAAAATTCAATACCGTTACAAGCTGCATATTCCTCGATTTGCAGACGCGGGGTGAAGATAAGCGGACGGATGATGTCCTCCCGTACCGGAGGTATTCCGCACATACCGTCTGTCCCGCTTCCGCGTGAAAGGTTAAAGATTACAGTTTCGAGGTTGTCGTTTGCATTATGTGCCGTTGCAATTTTATCTGCACGAAGCTCTGTCTTTACGCGACGGAGAAAGCCGTACCTTACTTCCCTTGCGCAAAGCTCGGTCGACTGTCCGCTCTTTTGGGCGAGTGCTGTAATATCTATGCGCTCACAGACAAACGGTATACCGAGCTTTTCACACTTTTCCCGTACAAAGGCTTCGTCGTTATCTGCATCTTTTCCGCGAAGCATATGGTTTAAATGCGCTGCAGATACACTTATTCCAAGCTCTTCTCTGCACTTTATAAGCACATCAAGCAACACGGAAGAATCCACGCCGCCGGAAAGAGCAACGAGCACGTGCTCCCCGCGGTGCAGCATATCACAGTCTTTTATTGTCTTTATAATATCAGTAAGCATGAGTGTTATCAATGGATGTAAACTTAGTGTACTTGCCATCCCAATGCAGGTCAATATCCCCCGTGCTTCCGTGACGGTTCTTTTCAATAAGAAGCTTTACCGTTTCCGGAGTTTCCGGGTTTTCACGATACAGAATCATAACTACGTCTGCGTCCTGCTCAATAGCGCCCGATTCACGAAGGTCGGAAAGACGCGGACGGCGCTCCTGTTTATCACTGCTTCGCGAAAGCTGGGAAAGGCAGAGAATAGGGACGTTTAAATCCTTCGCCATAATCTTGAGCGCACGCGAAATTGCAGCAACCTCATTGGCACGGCTGTCTGTTTTTATACCCGACTGAACAAGCTGGAGATAGTCAACTATAACAAGACCGATATCCTCATTAAGACGGCGGCATTTTGCCTTCATTTCATTTACGGTAACGCCCGTTGCGTCAGCAAGATATATCTTTGTTTTTGCAAGCGTTTCGGATGCGTGGGCAATTGCAACCCATTCATCCTCATCGAGAAGACCGGTACGAAGCTTTCGTGAATCTATGAGCGCTTCACCGGCGATAAGACGCAAAGCAAGCTGTTCATTTGACATTTCAAGAGAAAACACAACAACCGCCTTACCGCACGATTTTGCGGCATTTGAACAAATGTTAAGTGCAAAGCTCGTTTTACCGACACCGGTGTTCGCAGCAAGGATTATAAAGTCTGAATCGTTAAGTCCTGACAAAAAAGCATCGACTGTGGAAAATCCGGTGGGTACGCCAGGAAGCTTTCCCGCATTTTTAGCGAGGTTCCCGAGATGTGCATATGTATTTTCAAGAACATCTCGTATGGGTGCCATACCCTTTGCTTTCTTCTCACTGCGGATTTCATAAATCTTCTGCTCGGCAAATTCAACAACCTCATCTGCCTCGCCCTCTCCGGAGGCAATTCTTTCGTGAATTTCCGCAGTGGTTTCATCAAGATTACGCAGCACCGCTTTATCACGAACGATTTTGATATACTGCGCAACGTTTACCGCAGTAGGCGTAACCTCAAGAAGCTTCATTATATACGCGCGCCCGCCTGCCTTGTCAAGCGCGCCGCGAATTGTAAGCTTATCAATAACGGTAACCGGATCTATGGATTCATTGAGCGTAAACATGCTCTGAACAGCTTCAAATATTGCCCTGTTCTGTGAAATGTAAAAATCCTCCGAGCGAAGATTTTCAACAACCTCAGGCACACAGCGCGGGTCAAGCAGCATTGAGCCTATAACCGACTGCTCCGCTTCAACATTATGAGGAAGCCGCGCTCCAATAATCTCGTCCATTTTATTTCCTCCCTCCGTGCCGGGTGACAGATCACCTTAGCTTATGCCTCGCGTACCTTTACACGAAGCTTTCCGCTGACCTGCGGGTAAAGCTTTACTTTTACCTCATAGGTTCCGAACTGCTTTATAGTTTCTGAAATCTCTATCTTGTGCTTATCAATCTCAATCTTGTGCTGTTTTGCAAGCGCTGCAGAAATGTCCGAGGTTGTTATTGAACCGAAAAGACGTCCGCCCGAGCCTGCCTTTGCCGGAATTTCACATATGAGCGTTTCAAGCTTTTTTGCAAGCTCTTCAGCCGCTGCCTTTTCGCGCGCCGCACGTGCGATGTCTGCCGCTTCTTTTATCTTTGCCGCGTTAAGGTTATCAGTCGTGGCCTCTTTTGCAAGATTTTTCGGAAACAAAAAGTTTCTCGCATAACCGTCGGAGACAGTTACAATCTGACCTTTTTTACCTTGACCTTTAACATCTGCATTTAAAATTACTTTCATTTTTATAACCATTCCTTTCATTGTGTTAAAGACACAAAACAACATGTAATAAACTCAAAATGCATTGCATTTTGTACCATACCTCTTCACTCTTAACTTTTCCCTCTCACCTGTCTGAATTTATTCAGACTTCTTCCTCCTATCCTAAAATATCATCAATAACCCCTGCAAGCTCTTCCGTTACTTCTTCAAGAGTTTTTCCGGCAACCTGGGCTCCTGCCGTGTCAAAATGACCGCCGCCTCCGAGCTTTTCAAGGATAACCTGTACATTTATCTGACCAAGGGAACGCG
>JAFQGO010000190.1:0-2746 GCA_017398225.1 Oscillospiraceae bacterium
GAAAAAAGCGCGGAGGTGTTAAAGGAGCTTAATCTGTTCCGCGGGACGGATAAGGGCTTTGAGCTTGAGCGGCAGATGACGCGCGCGGAAGCCGCAGCGATGCTTGTTCGTTTTTTAGGTGCAGAGGAAACGGCGATGAGCGGCAGCTTTTCGCATCCGTTTACCGATGTCCCTGCATGGGCAGAGGGCTACGTCGGCTGGCTGTACCGGAGCGGGCTTACGAAGGGAGTTTCAAAAACGCTTTACGGCTCACAGCAGCCTGTTACGGCGTGGCAGTATGCAACGTTTATAACGAGAGCATTACGCGACGAAGAAGAGATACTGCGTGAGCTTGCAACTCCTGCGGAGATAGAAAAAATCGACAAGGAAAGCACTTTTTTGCGCGCTGATGCGGCGATAATGAGTATTCGTGCGCTCGGATGTCAGTACACCAAAAATGAAAATTATCGTCCGCTTGCCGATGTGTGCATTGAGCGGGGAATGTTTACCGCTCAAAAGTTCGGAGAAGCTGCAGGCGAGTTTTACGGCTCAACATATATGATAGACAATGAAAACCGCATTGTACGGCGCGTTCTCGGAATTGAGGTTGCAAAAACCGCAGATACCGGATATTTTGTGTTTGATACCATAGACCCGATTGCAAGCGACGGAACGAAATACGACCCGTTTGTGTATAAACAGGACGGCGAAACCGTGATAATTTACACAATGAATCCGGAGACGCTTAAAACAAGCGAGCTTGCAAGGAGAAAAGGAATAAAAGGTCATTTTAACTACAAAAACCTCTTTAAGCTCGGAGAAACACACTTTATCTTTGAAACCCTTGCAGATGAGGACAAAAACATCGTTCTTGCAGTAAGCAACGGTGAAGTAAGAGAAGTGTTAAGCTTTGTAAACGGCGGGGAAACGCCGTGGTATCCGTATGCGGACGAAAACGTTATGGTGGATGCAGACAGCGCGCTTATTATGACGGACAAGAAGTATTTCCGTGTGACGGAGAATGGTTATGCGGAAATCGGAAGTCCGAATCTTTCCTTGCTTGCATATATTGACGGCGATATAATCGCGAAGAGAATAAATGAAAGCTCTGTTGATATCCTGCTCCTTGATGCAAAAACGGGGGAAGAAAAGGTTTCTTACAACATTCCCGATGATATAGAGCGCGGGCAGTACGGAGAAGGATATCGTGACCTTGACCGCCGGTATGAAAAATACTATTACGGTGAAGCCGGACTTTACTACCATGATGGCAAAACGCTTGTTCAGGTGACGGGCCGCCCGGTAAACGGATTTGTTCCGGAGGATGACGGAAGCTTTGTTATTCTCACCCACAAGCCGGGAAAACGTTATAGCGGAATGGTACATTTCGGCGGAAATGAGATTATGAGAATAAGCACCGACGGGGACGAGGAGTATCTTACAAAAGAGAATATGCCGTTTTCAATTGACGGAGTTTTCAAAAAGGACGGAAAGGTTCATTTCACAACTGCAACGGGTGTCGGAATGATGAATTTTGACGTTTTCACCTACCGCATTGAGGATAGCGGAAGGCTGACCGTTACAGACTTTAATGCAGGACGACCTGAGGTTATGAATGGCTTTTCGTGGGATAACCCCGATGCTTACAAGGCAGGGTATATCGAAGCCGAGCAGAAGAGGATAGAAGAATTAGGATATTGAGGAAAATTAAATTTAGTTAAAAAGACTGCCTGTTTTGGTACGAAACAGGCAGTCCCTTTTGTGGGAGTCTACCGCGTAACCTCCTTGTTTTACGGAAATAACTAATTGGTTTTATTTTTGAAATAATATATCTATATGGAAAAATTACTCATTGACATTTTAGCATAATTACGCTAAAATAATTGTGGAGGTGTCAATATGAATTTAATAAGACCTGTTTCAGATTTAAGGAATAATTTTGCTGAGATATCTCAGACTGTACACGAGACCCGACAACCGGTGTTTTTGACTAAAAACGGTTTTGGTGATATGGTGGTTATGAGTATGGAAGCATACGAGAACCTTCACTTCGAGAGTGAAGTGTATTGCAAGCTTAAAGAAGCTGAGAGAGAAGCAGAAATAACCTCAACCCGTTATTCGTCCAAAGAAGTTTTGATGGCACTAAAAAAAGCATCGGGAGTATCAAAAAATGTATAAGCTTGAATTCTTACCGATTGCTTTGAATGATATGGTTGAAATTGTCGGGTATATCGGTAATACTTTGAAGAATCCCATAGCCGCAGGGAATCTCTCAAGTGAGTTTGTTAATGCAGCGGAGATATTGATTGAAGTTCCTTATTCTAACCCTGTATATGTTCCGTTGAGACCACTTAAGCACGAATACAGAAAGTTGCTTGTAAAGAGTTATCTTATGTTTTATTGGGTGGATGAAGAAAAGAAAGTAGTCACGGTGTCGAGAGTTATTTACGGAAAACGGGATTATGGCAAAATTTTAAAGTAAGCATACAAGCGTAGCGTCATCGCTGATCCAAAAGTAACACTTTTTGCAAAATTAAATCTAAAAAGCCTTTACAAATCCCCACAGTTTTGTTATAATATACTTTGTTGATTGTGGGGGCGTAGCTCAGCTGGGAGAGCGTACGGTTCGCATCCGTAAGGTCGAGAGTTCGATCCTCTTCGTCTCCACCACTAAAAAAGCACCGCATAGGACTGAATTTCCTATGCGGTGTATATTTTTGTGATGGATGCGAGTGTTTTACAACACAAGTTTATTATCCCAAATAAC
>JAFQGO010000017.1:0-4041 GCA_017398225.1 Oscillospiraceae bacterium
GAGCTTGCAATAGCACGAAACAGCGGTATTGTAAACGGCATCGGTGATAACAAGTTTGCACCTCGCAACACCATCACCCGCCAGGATATGATGGTAATCGTCTACCGCGCACTTAATAGCCTTCCCCTTGAGGGGAAGGTGCCGAACGAAGGTGAGGCGGATGAGGTGGAAATAACCCACCCCGACTTCACCACCGTCGCATCTTACGCAAAAGACGCCGTCTCTGCACTCATCGGCGCAGGACTCGTCAACGGTAAGAACAACCTCATTGCCCCTCTTGAATATACAACAAG
Organism: Oscillospiraceae bacterium; assembly: GCA_017398225.1. GTDB lineage: Bacteria > Bacillota > Clostridia > Oscillospirales > JAAYXM01 > SIG480. The sequence continues at coordinate 294 of JAFQGO010000017.1, forward strand.
AGCAGAGATTGCAGTGCTGCTGAAACGGGTACTCGACTATATAAAATAATTTTGCATTTTGCACTTTGCATTCTGCATTTAATAAGCTCGCGCAGAGGTTGCAGTGCTTCTCAAACGCATTTTAGATTATGTAAAGTAAAACCCTTCTTTGATTTTCGGAAAATTCCCGAAGAGGATCTTACTTTCTTGTTTCGCCAAGAAAGTAAGCAAAGAACGCGAAAAAGGGGAGAACTCGCGCGCCCACTCCCGTGGCGCGAAGGAAACCTCCCCTTTTAACCCCTCCGCACGCAACGACGAAAAGCAGTACGTGGAATAGGGTGTGTAGGGGCACTGTTACACACCACACGGAAGGATAACGTTTCGGCATGGTATGCCGCCTTAAGCGCCAAGCGGAAATAAATTACAGCGAAATTATGCATACGGGGATGCGCGGAAAACGCAGTTTTCCATTTAGCATCGACGGCATAATGAGCGCGATAATTTATCCGGTGCGCGCACAGCGGCAAAAGCGTGGAGGGTTCCAAAGGGAACTGAGCAAAGTTCCCTTTGAGGAATGCACGTCCCGGCAACCGGGGCAAAAACGGTTAACACACTTATGTGTTGATAATAAAAAAACAAAAAACTGGAGGAAAAATCATGAAAAGAATTATTTCAAAGAGATTCTTGTCCCTGGCACTGGCAATTATTATGGTTGCCGCCCTTATCCCCGGAAGCGCCTTCGCAGCAGAAGGTGATGCATCTCATGTGGAAACATATAATTTAAATTACACAGCTTTGGGGGAATCTGCAAACGTTAATCTTTCGACTGTTGATGACTATGGAACTCACGGATGGAAGTTTTTTGGATACACTGATGGTATTCAAGAGAACGACGTGAAAGGAGCACGTGTCGGAATAGTCACAAGTGAGGATGAGCGCGGACTTCATTTTTATATAAACAAGGCTGCTCAACAATCCGGAACATTTGCGCTTTCGCTGAAAGCTCCTGTGGCGGACAAGAAGGGATTTTATATCCCATCGGTGCACTGGTATTGTACCAATAACCCACAAACATTGAGTTGGTTCATAAGTAAGCCTGTCGAAGGGAAAGAAAGCGTTTCCGATTATGCAAAGAACGGGGAACACGTACTTGATGTTAGCAAAAAACGTGATGAATACGAACTAACCCATTCGGCAACGAAGGTGATTTATGTTTCCGGAGGGGAAGATTTGATTTCTGCGATGAAACTTGAAGCGAAAAACTATGCATTTTATTCAATTTCTCTCACGCAAATTCTCCCTACAGCGATCAAAACGAGCGTTAATAATGTTAGCAGCATTTCTTTTGACCTTGCGGATGGTGACACATCGAACGACACCGCAACCGCAGAAACGAAAGTCACCGGAAAGACTGTAGTTGACAGCACAGAAACCCCAATCACCGATATGCCGGTTTCAAACAGCTTCGTTACATATCATTGCGAAGATGATAATCCTGACGCAGATGTTGTAACCGTTGATGAAAACACAGGTGTAATCACTGCAGTAGCTGCAGGTACAGCAGAAGTCTGGGCACAGACTCCGGATGGTGCTGTTTCATCAACCCCCATCACCGTAACCGTCACCGCACCTGCAGAAGAGCCGGATGAACCCGAAACCGTTTCCGGTAATGTCTCCTTCGGTGCATATTCTGATGTTGCCGGTTCTGTAACCGTAATGGTTGACGGCGATGCTTCCGATAAAGTTATTGACTCCATCCCTATCGGCAGCACGGTAAAAGCGGTTGCAAATACAACTAATCCGAATTACAAATTCCTTGGCTGGAAGCGCGGAAGTGCTGATTACGGCGTATGGCTTACAACTGATGCAACAGTCGAGTTCCCGATTATGACTCACACCTTCCTCACCGCAGTTTATGAGCCGGTAGAGGATGATGCTGCAGTCAACGTTGAGTTCTATAACTACAAAGGTCAGTATCTTGATACAGCTGAAAATGTCGGCAACACAGCGTTCTCTGCAATAACAAAGCCTGAACCGACACTTACCGGCTACAGCAATCCGTTCTGGACGCTTGACGGCGTAAATGAAATAGCAGACAACACAATCTTCACAAAGCTTACACGCATTGTTGCAAAGTACAGCAGCACAGATAGCTTCGCTGTGACAATTGATAGCGAAACAATTAAAGGTGCAACAAGCAATACATATGCTTACGATACAGAGCTTGAGCTTGAATCTGTATCAGGAAATGCCGGCACATGGTATGTTGGTGATAAGCCGGTCGCATATGGCGCAAGCTATAAGCACTGCGTATGGGATACGGCAAGCATAACTTTTAAAGCAGACGAAGAAACCACCGCACCGATTATCTCGATTGATGATAAAGTCAAGGATAACGGCGCAAGAATGATTTCCTATGATGCAAACGGAAAAGATATCGTTGAGGTTGGTATTCTCTTCGGTGATAATGCCGTAGTTACAAGCTTTGGAAGCAAGGCTGCTTCAAAAGCGACAGGGAATGTTCAAGGACAGTTTACTGCAATGCCGAATGGCACTGAAACCACCGCCCGCGGATATCTTATTTACAGCGACGGCACTGAGTACAAAGTTATTTATTCAAAGTAACTCAGATCCCGGGTGGCAGGGAACGCAACACTGCTCGTTTTAAGGCGATTTTTAAGTGAAAATCGCACCTGCAACCCTATTCTACACACAACTTTCCGGCGATGCGCGTGGAGAGGATAAAAGGGGAGGTTTCCTTGCGCCACGGGAGTGGGCGCATGAGTTCTCCCCTTTTTCGCGTTCTTTGCTTACTTTCTTGGCGAAACAAGAAAGTAAGACCCCCCGCGGGGGAGTTTGCCGCAATAGAGAAAAAGAAACGGACAGTTTGGTTTGTCTGTTCTGAACATTTACGGAGGATGCGATATATGGATTTGAAAAAGCTTGTTTTTGATATTGTCAATTGCACGTGGCAGGGAAAAATTAAAGAAATTTCATGCGATGGGTTATATGTAAAATACAACAGAGAAGAAGCGGTCATCGGCGGTAGCACCGTTCCTGCAAAGGCGCGCGCATATATGCTTTTTGCAAAAGGAATTTCGGAGGGAAAGACGGATTTTGAAATTACGCAGAGCGCGTCCTTTGATGAATGCGGAGTAATGATTGACGTATCCTTCGGCTGCCCTCTGAAGGTTTCTGCAATCAAAAAATATCTTGAATATATGGCTGCCTTCGGGATGAATCTTCTTATGCTGTATACCGAGGATATGTATGAGGTTGATGGATATCCTCACTTCGGCTATATGCGCGGAAGATATTCTGTTTCGGAGCTTCGCGAAGTTGATGATTATGCAGCTTCTCTTGGGATTGAGGTTGTTCCGTGTATGCAGACGTTCGGGCATCTCGGTAAATTTCTCCGATACTCCGCCCATACAAATATAGCAGAAAATGCCACTGTTCTTCTCCCCGGAGAGGAAGAGACCTACAAATTTATCGAAGCATGCATTAAAACGTGCAGACAAGCTTTCAGATCAAAGCGTATACATATCGGTTGTGACGAGACCCGCGGGTTGGGGCTTGGCAAGACCTTCGCGCGCATCGGCTCGTGCGACCGTGCGGGGATTTTCAAAATCTTCAACGAGCATGTTGCGCAGGTCACGGAAATATGCAAAAAATATGATTTCCACCCCATGATGTGGAGTGATATGTATTTTTCTATCGCCGCTCCGGGTAAAGGAACATATGATACGGAGATTGAGGTTCCGCAGTA
>JAFQGO010000191.1:0-5718 GCA_017398225.1 Oscillospiraceae bacterium
ATTTAGGAGGAAAAGCTTGTGAACATTCACAAATCCATTGAAAGTCTTATCGGAAACACGCCGATACTTGAGCTTCGAAACTATATATCGGAACGAAAAATTTCCGCAACCGTTGCGGCAAAGCTTGAATATCTCAATCCTACCGGCAGCGTTAAAGACCGCGCGGCACTCGGGATGATCCTTGATGCAGAAGCGCGCGGGTTGCTTAAACCCGGCTCAGTTATCATTGAGCCGACAAGCGGCAACACCGGCATCGGGCTTGCCGCGATCGGTGCCGCCCGAGGATACCGGGTAGTCCTCACAATGCCCGACACAATGAGCGCAGAACGGAGAACTCTTCTCTCCGCTTACGGAGCAGAGCTTGTTCTCACACCGGGAAGCGAGGGTATGGATGGCGCAATACGCCGTGCTCATGAGCTTTCAGAGGAAATCCCCGAAAGCTTTATCCCGAATCAATTTGAAAACCCGTCAAATCCCGCAATTCACGAGGAAACGACGGCGCGTGAGATATGGGAGGATACAGACGGGCGCGTGGATGCCGTGGTCTGCGGAGTCGGCTCGGGCGGAACGGTTTCCGGAATCGGCAGAGCGCTCAAAAAGCTGAATCCGAATATCAGAATCATCGCCGTTGAGCCGGATGCCTCCCCTGTTCTCTCCGGCGGAGCGCCGGGCGCGCACAAGCTTCAGGGCATCGGTGCAGGGTTTGTTCCGAAAGCTCTTGACACCGGGGCTTACGATGAAGTTATAACCGTTTCCGCCGACGATGCTTACGCTTGCGCGCGCGACATCTGCCGCACTGACGGTATATTCTGCGGAATAACCTCCGGTGCCGCGATTTTCGCCGCCGAAAGCTTCGCGCGCCGTCCCGAAAACGCCGGCAAGCTTATCGTTGCCATCGCGCCGGACTCCGGCTCACGCTATCTCTCGACGCCGGGACTGTTTATGGAATAACACGTAATAAAATCCCCGCTATTATATGCCAATCAATAATATGTGCATATAATAACGTACAATACAAAGAAAAACCTTGTAAAATATTTCGTAATATGATAGAATTATAAATGTCAGGGTGTATGTATAAACGTTGGCCTTATATTCGATAATAATCCGGGAGGTGTTTTTATGGCCACATCATCAATAACAAAAGAATTTACCGTAAAAGATGCGAAAGCTTATTCTCAACTGATAAAGGAAGTAAGTAATAAGCCTGCCAGAACTGTAAAAACAGAGAAACCCTCAAGTATCGAAAGAGGAAATGAACTATTAAAACAGTTCTCATTTCGCTGAGCGATTTATTGGAAAAAGCCAATAACGAAGAAAGTCGAAAACGCTTGTTATTGGCTTTGTCCGATTTTGAGTGTTCTCAGGATTCGGACATTGAAACGTTTTTACATACAAGAGCCAAAGAATTTATAGAGCGCAAGCTGTGTAGTGTCTATCTTATATTAAATGAAGAGTTATTTTTAAAGGGAACTCTGAAAATTGAAGCTTATTTTACCTTATCTCATAAAACATTATGTGTAAATGACGATATGAGCAAAACAAAAATCAAAGAAATTGATGGATTCAAAACTGCGAAATCGCTTCATTTTGTTCTAATCGGACAATTAGGAAAATACATTCTGAAGAACGAAGACAATACATATATTCGTTCAGAGATCACAAGCAAAGAAATTTTAGACTATGCTTTCGAAGTCATTTACGCTTCCGGCGATTTAATCCCCTGCAGATGTGTTTTGGTTGAGTGCAATAACGAAGAAAAAGTAAAAAAGACATACGAAGATTACGGATTTAAGTTTTTCCAGAACGACGGAGTTCATAATCAATATTACAAAATACTATAATCAGATTTAAAGCCGTGCAAAAGCCGCGAGCAGCGAGCCTTGCGCGGCTTTTCTTTGTGAAAAATTTAATTTTGCTTTATCTTCCGCATATTTTGTGATATGATATATTTGTGGAAATTTTGATTTTCCGGGAAAGGAAGTTTGATATATGCGAAAGACAAAAATTGTTTGTACCATCGGTCCGGCAAGCGCAGCCGATACCACATTTGAAGCCATGTGCCGCGCAGGACTTAACGTTGCGCGACTTAACTTTTCTCACGGCACTCACGCCGAGCACAAAGAAAAGCTTGATATGATAAAGCGGGTCCGCGAAAAGCTTAATCTGCCGATTGCCATTATGCTTGACACAAAAGGACCTGAATACAGAATAAAAACCTTTAAAGACGGTAAAGTCACGGTAGCTGCCGGTGATAAATTCACCTTCACCACGGAAGACGTGGAGGGCGATAACACGCGCGTTTCCGTAAACTACAGCGGTCTTGCAAGCGATTTAGCAGTCGGCGACCGCGTGCTCGTAAACAACGGGCTTGTCATTTTCCGTGTCACGGAGATAAGCGGCCATGATGTTATTTGCGAGGTTATCGCAGGCGGCGAGCTTTCAAATCGCAAGAGCATGAGCTTTCCGAACAAGGTTCTCAAAAAGGAATACTTAAGCGAGCAGGATAAAGAGGACCTCCTCTTCGGCATTGAGAACGGCGTTGATTTCGTTGCGGCATCCTTTGTTTCCTCAAAGCAGGATGTGCTTGACCTGAAAGGCTTTCTTGCCGAAAACGGCGGAGAAAGCATTGAGGTTATCGCAAAAATCGAAAACCGCTCCGGCGTTGACAATATTGAAGAAATCTGCGAGGTTTGTGAAGGCATTATGGTTGCCCGCGGCGACCTCGGCGTTGAGGTTCCGTTTGCGGAGCTTCCTGCAATACAGAAATATCTCATCACAAAATGCCGCTTGCTCGGCAAGCGCGTTATTACAGCAACGGAAATGCTTGAATCTATGATTCATAACCCCCGCCCGACCCGCGCCGAGATTTCCGATGTTGCAAACGCAGTTTATGACGGAACAAGCGCCGTTATGCTCTCCGGCGAGACTGCGGCGGGCAAATACCCGGTTGAGACCATAACCGCAATGGAAGAGATTGTTGAGGAGACGGAAAAGAACATCAACTATGAAAAGCGCTTCCGCACAAGCTCCTTCAAGATAAAGAACAAGGTTGATGCTATTTCCCACGCCACCTGCGGCATGGCTATTGACATTGATGCGAAAGCCATTGTTGTAAGCTCAATGTCCGGTATGACCGTTCGTATGGTATCGCGTTTCCGCGCCCCTACCGACATCATAGGTATGGCGACAAACAAGGCTGTCTGGTACAAGCTTGCTCTTTCCTGGGGCGTTCTTCCCGTGCTGAGCGAGCAGTTTAACTCATCGGACGTTTTGTTCTACCACGCGACGCGCGCGGCGAAAGACAACCTACCGCTTAAGAAAGGCGATCTCGTCGTTCTTACCGGCGGCATCATCAACGGAAAATCCGGCAACACAAACACAATCAAAGTCGAAGAAATTTAATTTACTGCCCGCCCCTTTCGGGGCGGGTAGTTGCAGTATAGGCATAGTTTAACCACCACCCCGCCGAGGGTGGTGGTTGACTGTCTTTTATTATATACCGAACAGCTTTTCGGCGTTTCTTCCGAGGATATCGAGCTTTTTCTCATCATCAATATCCGCCATGGCAATTCTGCCGAGTGTGAAATTCGGTGAATAGAAGCCCCCGTCCGTGCCAAACAGGATTTTCTTTGTATCCACATATTTGCAAAGAAGCTCAATGCTTCCTTCTGACGCACCGGCAAGCGCCGTATCTATGTACAGATTATCAAGAGAGTTTACCGCATCACCGATGCGCTCAACGCTGTCAATTCCAACCTCGCTGTGAGCCGCAATAAAGGTCGTGTCCGGATACTGCTTTGCAGCAGCGGCAAGAGAAAGCAAGGCATCTGCGCCATAGGTGTGATGCAAAATCGGAAGATTATTCTCTGCGGCGTATTTATACGCCGGTTCATATTTATACGAAGAAAATGGCGTTTTATTGATGCTTATGTGAAATTTAATCCCCTTGAATCCGGGGTTGTTTTTATACTTTTCAAGCTCCGGTATCATCTCGTCACCATACACAGGATTTAAGCAGATGTATCCGTAAATCCTGCCCGGATGCTTTTCTATTTCCTCTGCGAGGTAAGCATTGCCGCGCGCAAAGTCAGACTTGAACGCAACATTAGCCGAAAGGAAGATACACTCAACACCAAGATTATCAAGAAGCTCAACAATTGCATCGGGCGACGCTTCACGCGGGATATAAAAATCGCTGTACGGACCGCAGTGGCCGTGTGTATCTATAATGCGCACTCCTTCAATCGGAAGTCCGTATTTTACATTTTCCCAAACCTTCATCATCAGAGCGTCACCTCACTTAACAGTCTTTTTATATTACCGGAGCCGATAAGAGCCTTATCCTCATCGCTTATTCTCGCATATGTAAGAAGCGCAACGGAAGATGCCCCGGAAATATTCGGCATTCCGCTTCCGAAAACGAGGCGAGTCGCACCAAAGCGCTCTACCGTATCCTCAATTCCCTCAAATCCGCGGTAAAGTGAGGTTGAGATATACAAATTCGGGAACATAGAAAGAAGCGGATAAACATCACGCATTACGGTGTAGCCGACACCCGTAAGGATTACGCGAAGCTCCTTATGCGCTTTTAAGATATTATGTACCGCGTTAAAATCCCCGACGCGTGAAAGCGGCAGAAGAAGCGGGATTTTATGTTCAGAAAGCATATTAAACAGCTCACCGCACGACCATTCCGCAACCGTCCAGTTACCGCCGGGCAAGCTTATCATCTTTACACCGTTTTCTGTCATGAGCCGTGCAAGCTCCTCAGGTGCCGGGAACTCACCGGTATGATGCGGAATGGCATACCACACGGGAAACAGGCGCGCATCGTTCTTTATAGCCTCGCACAACTCAAGGTTTCCCATACGTGCATTTCCGGTGCTTGCATATTCATAACGCATCAGCGCAGAATCAATACCGTATCTGTCAAATTTTGAAAGCATCTCTTCTTTCGTTACCGGCGTGGTCTCACGCTTGTAACCACTGATACCAAAGGACGCTTCACAGTCAAAAAGCTCAATTTTTTTCATATGCTCATCTCCTGGATTATATTACTTAAATAATGATACAACAATTAAAATCCAAAATCAATATGCTTTTTTATAAAAGCCGGAAAAATTTATGTTTTTTATTTAACATATACCCCTTTTCCCTTGACATTCGGGGTATATTTTGGTAGTATTATGGTGGTAAAAGTCATTCACACGCGGCAAAATATTTTTGCCGTGAAAACTCAACTTACATAAGGAGCGTATTGTTATGAACAAGGCAATTATGCACATCAACTACGGCGAGCTTACCTACAACTCATACGGAAAAAAGACCATTGATGAAATCTGCAAGCAGGCAGCTGATATCGGTTATGACGGAATCGAGTTCCGCGCCAATCCTCCGAAAGAGCTTGCGAGCCTTTCCTTCAAGGAATATGCAACCCAGATTGCAGAAGGAAAGAAGAAATACGGTCTTTCCGAAATTCTTTTCGGCATCGGCGTTCACGGCTGCACAAGTGCTGATAAGGAAGAACGTGCAAAGTCCATCGCAGATGCAATTGAAAAGGTAAAAATTGCAAACGAGCTTTGCGGAACAACCATTTGCAACACATTCGGTTCAAACGTACGTTCCTCTATCACAACCGCACCGCCCGCAGCTTATGAATTCCACGGCAGCGCTGCTGCAACTCAGGAGCAGTGGGACCTTACCGTTGATGCCTTC
>JAFQGO010000192.1:0-13105 GCA_017398225.1 Oscillospiraceae bacterium
AAACATCAGCAGTATCGAGATTGTTGACTATACATATCTTTACAACAGTATGCAAAAACAGCTTAACGGGTTGTCCTCCATGCAGTCTGCTTATATTGAAAGCGGTGACCTCGAAAAGCTGAATTCGGTCAATTCATCTATGGCGGCTCTCCGCAATACATACGAAGATATCCGTGACGGAAAGCTTCAGCGAGACAGCGATGATGCCGTAAACAAACTTCGCGATATGCAGAATCAGGTTCTTTCCGCCGGTCAGACCCTCTATATCACAATTCTTTCGCTTGAGCAGTCGCTTGCCGACGGTGAACGCGGTCTCTCCGCCCTACAGCGGGCACTTACGGAAATGCAACTCCGTCACACGCTGGGGCAGGTTTCGGATATAAAGCTCAAGGAGCTTGAGCGCAAATACGACGACACAAAAAGCCAGCTTAAAACATTAGAGAACACAATCACCTCTCTGAAGGCACAGCTCCAGCTTCTCATCGGAGAGGCTCCCACGGGAGAAGCAGAGCTTGAAGAACTTCCAGCTGTTGTCACCGATGAGATATCCTCCCTTACTCCCGAAACTGATCTCATCGCGGCAAAGGAAAAAAACTATTCCATAAGCACAGCCGCCGTTGCGCTTGAAAAAGCCGAAGAGGATGTTTCGGATAAAAACTCCGACTATCTCAGCGGCTCAATCAAACGCTATGAGCTTACATCAGCCGAACACACAAGAGATGCCGCAAAGCTTTCGCTGATTTCCGCAGAGCAAAGCTTTGAGTTTTCCTTCCGCAATCTGCACCGATCGGTTCTGAACTATCTGCAGATATGGGAAAACAAAAAAGCCACGGCAGAATACCAGCAGCAGCTTCTTGCTCTTTCCGAAAAGCAATATGAGCTCGGCAGAATTTCATATTTTGCGCTTCTTAACGCACAGGATAACGCAAGCAACGCGCTTTCAGACGCAGAAAGTGCCGAAAGAGACCTGTTCAGTGCTCTTAACAACTACCGCAATGCAGTTATGTACGGATTTGTAAACGACCAAACACAGGAGGGCTGACTTTGATGAACAAAACATATAAAAGAACCGCCGTTTTTCTTTGTACGGCATTGCTTTTTTCATTTGCCGGATGCTCGAAGGATGAGCCCCAAATGATGGATACAACAGTTTCTGTCGAAACCTCTGCGGTATCGCGCGGATCTCTGTCTGCAAGCAGCACATACATCGGAACCGTCTCTGCCGAAGGTACGGCAAGCATTGTTTCTCTTGTTTCCGGCACGGTAGAACACGTTGCCGTTTCTATGGGCGACACGGTATCCGCAGGTGATTTACTGTGCAGCTTTGATGATGAAAGCGCAAGCCTTACGCTCCAAAGTGCGCTTGCAAGCTATGAAAGTGCCAAAGCAAGCCTCGGCAGTGCACGCGAGGGATATAACAGCGCACAGAAGGGCTATGACAGTGCCGTCGCAAATCACGGCGGTGAGGATATGTCGATAATCGAAGATCAGGTACGCACAGCCAAGGAAAATTACGAAGCAACAAAAGCGCTTTTTGATATAGGCGCCGCTTCCCGCCTTGAGGTTGACCAGGCACTGCAGGCATACAACACTGCAAAAGCAGGGCTTGATGCCGCAAAAAACAGCCTCAGCGCAACAGCGGCGAATATCGAATCTGCCCGTGCCGGCGTAGAAGCTGCAGAGGCAGGGGTTCAGGCTGCAGAGGTCGGCGTGGCTTCCGCCGAATATCAGCTCTCCCTGTACCGCATCACTTCTCCGATATCCGGTATCGTAGAGTCCGTAAACGTCATTTCCGATAATTTCACCCCATCCGGCACCGTTGCTTTCGTCATTTCAAATGCAGACAATAAAACGGTTACCTTTTACGTCACCGATGAGGTTATGAAAAATATTGCGGTCGGCCAGGCTGTAACGGTTTCCGCAAGAAACGCAGAATATTCCGGTACAGTAAGTGAAATCAGCGGGATTGTTGACCCACAGACAGGGCTGTTCCGCATAAAAGCACTTATCAATGATGCGAAAGAGCTTCCCGACGGGCTTTCCGTCTCGGTTACCACAATTTCAGACAATGCCGAAAACTCAATTATCGTTCCGTCAGATGCGCTTTATTTTGACAACGGAACAGCTTATGTTTACACCGTCAGCGACAACACTGCCCGGCGCACGGATGTTTCGGTTTCTCTTTACACCAAGGAACAGACCGCAATTTCCGGAGGCCTTTCCGACGGGGATATCATTATAACAAGCTGGTCAGAAACGCTTAAAAACGGTTCTCCGCTCAATATTGTAAATCAACCGGAAGGCAGTTCCGACACCGGCGGGGAGGCTTCACAATGAAATTGATTCAGACAGTTTTGCGCCGTCCGGTTTCTGTTTGTATGATAGTCCTTGCCGTTCTTGTTTTCGGCATCTCATCCATTGCGGGAATGCCGCTCGGATATATGCCTGATATGGAAATGCCGATGGAGCTTGTTATGATTACCTGGCCGGGAACGGACGCAGACAGCATAGAGCGCCTTGTTACCGAACCGGTCGAGGATACCTGCGAGGTTCTTTCGGACGTAAACACTATAAACTCAGTTACATATGACAACTACACTTTAGTTCAAATCCAATATAACTACGGCGTCGACCTTGATGATGCGTATATGGATCTGAAAAACAGCCTCGATAATATGGATCTTCCCGATGGCTGCAACGATCCAACCATTATGGAAATAGGTATGCTTACACAGGGAACGATGATGGTTTCCGCCAACGCGCTCAACGATGAAAACATACAGGAATATCTGGAAAACACTGTTGTTCCCGAGATTAAAAATATCGGCGGCGTTGCAAAAACCGATCTTTCCGGAACAAGAGATGAATATCTCCGCATAGTTCTCGATGAAGCAAAGCTTAACCAATACGGTCTCTCTATAGCCGCAATCGGCGGCGCAATCGCAGCGGCAGATTTTGATATGCCTGTCGGAAGCGTCACAATCGGTACTCAGGATGTTGCACTTTCCGCATCGGGTAATGTTGATATAAGCACACAGAACATACGCAACATTCCCATTCAGACGGCAAGAGGGCAGATGATACACCTTAGTGACGTAACCTCCTTCATCAACCTTTATCAGAAGGACGCCGACAGCATAAGCCGCCACAACGGTCATGACAGCGTGCTTCTCACCGTCACAAAAGCCAACAGCGCAGATGCGGTTTCCGTATGCCGTGAGGTCGAAAAAATTCTCAATGACTATTCCGACGGAATCGTCGATTTCGAAATTATTTACTCTGAAGCCGAAAACATTCTCGATTCCATCTCAGAGGTTATAAAAACGCTTGCAATCGGAGTTATTCTCACGATGCTCGTTCTTCTCCTGTTCTTCGGCGAATGGAGATCCTGTCTCATCGTCGGCTGCAGCATGCCGCTCTCGGTTTTTCTTGCTGTCATTCTTCTCGGTCAGATGGGTTTCTCCTTTGACCTTGTTACCGGCACATCGCTTGTTATAGCAATAGGAATGATAGTGGACAACGCTATCGTCGTTATAGAAAGCTGCTTCCGCGCAAATGAACGCGGGCTTGGTTTCCATGATGCCGCGCTTGAAGGTACACGTGAGGTGCTTATGTCCGTAATTGCCGGAACGCTTACAACCGTTGTTGTTTATGTTCCCCTTGCAATGGCAGACGGTATGTCCGGACAGATGTCAACACCGCTGAGCTGGACTATTGCACTCACCATGCTTTCCTCTCTGCTGTGTGCAGTAACAATTGTTCCTCTTATCTTTTCTCTTGTAAAGCCGCGCGCAAAACAGGAGCTTCCGATAAACAGGCTTCTCGGAAAAATGAAGACCTCTTACCGCAAAACACTGCCGCGCCTTCTCCGCCGTCCCGGCCGCGTTATAGTTGCCGCTGTGGCAATTCTTTTCCTGTCGTTTTTCCTTCTCTCGCAGATGAGCTTTGTTCTCTTCCCGAGCGATTACGACGGAAGCATAAATTTGAATGCATCCTTCCGCGCCGGAACAAAGCTTGAGGTCATAGACGAAAAGGTGCACGAGCTTGAAAAAACACTTATGGAAGACACATACTTTGAAAGCGTAACGCTTGATATCTCCGGAAATACGGCTTCGTTCACAGCGTACAGCATTGACAACTGTCCGCGAGGAAGCGAAGAAGCCGTTGAAGAATACACCCGCAAATATGCAAATGCGGTTGATATGGATATCGAAGTCACCCCAACAGGCTCCGGAGGTATGGGAAGTATGATGACCTCCGGAAATACCGTAGACATAACGCTTGCCGCCGATGCACTTTCCTCCTTACGCGAAGGTGCGGCAACGGTTGAGGAGATGATGGCTTCCATTCCCGGAGTTATCAGCATCGACAACGAATTTAATCAGAGCCGCGTTCAGGGCAAGCTTATAATAGATGAACAAAAAGCTCTTTCAAAAGGGATGTCTCAGGCATCGGTTGCAATGCAGGTCAGCTATATGCTGAATGGTATGACTGCATGCACCATAGATTATGATGACAAAGAATATGACGTTATTCTCGAATATCCCGAGGGTATGTACGATGATATCTCCGCCCTTTTGGGACACCCGATTGCCACAGCAGCAGGCACATGGATATCTCTCGGAGATATCGCAAGCGTTGAATACACCACTACTCTTCCCGCAATTTCGCGTCAGGACGGAAGCTTCGTAACAACAATAACTGCCACCACCTCTGAAAAAGACAAGGCAACCGTTACAAAAGAAGCAAATCAGGGCTTCAAGGTACTCACTCTTCCCGAGGGCGTTTCAAAAGGTGTAAGCGCAATGGATAAAGTGACCTCAGAAGAAACATCACAGATGACATCAACTCTTCTGACCGCCATATTCCTCGTTTTCCTCGTTATGGCAATTCAGTTTGACTCACCAAAGCTCTCTCTTATGGTTATGATGTGCATACCGTTCAGTCTTATCGGTTCTTTTGCTCTTGCATTCATCGCTGAGGGGCAGCTCAGTATGATAGACCTTATGGGCTTTCTTGTCCTGTTCGGCATAGTCGTAAACAACGGTATTCTTCTTGTGGATGCCACAAACGAGCTGCGAAAAACGCTCCCGCTCGGAGAGGCACTGATTTCAGCCGGAGAAACGCGCCTGCGTCCTATTCTTATGACTACGCTTACAACAGTTATCTCAATGTTCCCGATGCTTTTCTCCACCGACAGCGGTATGAATATGATGAAGGGTATGAGCATAATTATTATCGGAGGCCTTGTTGCTTCAACTATTCTCACAATGTTTATGATGCCGCCGTTCTATCTTCTCATCCGCGGAGAGGACATCGACGGAAACAAACGCAGAAAAAAGCGCAAGAAGGAATGTACAGATTAAATGAAGAGGGATTGCAGCAAATTTATTTCGCTGCAATCCCTCTTCATTTTATCTCTTGTATTCTCTCATCTTTCGGATTACTTCATCCGCCACCTCTGTTGTATTCGCGCTTCCGCCAAGGTCAGGTGTCAGAACCTTTTTCTCGACAAGAACCTCTTCGATGCATTCGATAAGAATTTTCCCCCAATCCTCGTGACCGAAAAAGTCTAACATCTGGCTTGCCGACCACACGGTTGCAAGCGGATTTGATTTTTTCATTCCGGCAATATCAGGTGCCGAGCCGTGTATCGGCTCAAACATTGACGGAAACTTTCTTTCGGGATTAAGGTTTGCTCCCGCCGCAAGTCCCATACCGCCTGCAATTGCCGCACCGAGATCTGTAAGAATATCGCCGAAAAGATTTGATGTTACAACGATCTCAAAGCGTGCGGGATCCTTTATCATAAACATACTTGCCGCATCAACAAGATAAGAGTATGTCTTAACCTCGGGATACTCACGTCCGACTTCCTCAAATATCTGATCCCAGAATACCATGGAATAATTGAGTGCATTTGCCTTACTTATACTGGTAAGTGTCTTTCCCTGTGCCTTTGCAAGCTCATAGGCATAGCGTATAACGCGCTCGCAGCCCTTGCGTGAGAACACTCCGTCCTGTATTACAACCTCGTTTTCCTTACCCTTGAACAACCAGCTGCCGCTACCGGCGTATTCGCCCTCAGTGTTTTCACGAACAAAGGTCATATCAACGTCCCGGGTTTCCACACCCTTCAGCGGACACGGAGCGCCGCGAAGGAGCTTTACCGGACGAAGATTGATATACTGGTCAAAGCTTTTTCTTATGACGAGAAGAAGATCCCACAGCGAGATATGGTCCGGAACTCCCGGCGTGCCCACCGCACCAAGAAAAATCGCATCAAACGCAGAAAGTGTCTCTATGCCGTTCTCCGCCATCATCCGTCCCGTTTCGCGGTAATATTCGCATCCCCACGGAAAATGCGTAAATTCAAACCTGAATCCACCGTCAAGCCGCGCCGCTTCATCAAGAACTCTTATACCCTCCGTGATGACCTCGGGGCCTATTCCGTCTCCGGCAATAACTGCTATCTTATGTGTGTTCATATGTAAAAACCTCCGAAATACAATATATTACTATAATAATATCACGGCGAAGCGCATTTGTGAAATATATATTTCATTGACAATTATAGTTATATACTATATAATTATAAAGAAAGCGAGGTGAGGCAATGAATCTTGTTCAGTTGAAATATTTTCATGCTGTCTGTGTATATCAAAGCGTGTCTGCCGCGGCAGAATATCTCCATATATCGCAGCCTTCTCTCTCAAACGCAATCAAAGATCTTGAAGACGAATTCGGCGTTACGCTGTTCTTCCGTCACCATCGTGGGATGTCGCTCACGGAAGCCGGTGAAAAGCTTTTTGAAATGTGCGGAGACCTGCTTTCCCGTGCCGATACCGCAGAACGCGTTATGAATGAGCTCGGCAATAAGCGCAATCTTTTGCGCCTCGGTGTTCCTCCGATGATCGGCTCGCTTGTTCTTCCCGGGATATATAATGATTTTGCGAAAAACAATCCCGCCCTGTCGCTTGAGATCAGTGAGAGCGGAAGCTTTGAGCTTTCGCGCCGCCTTTCTGACGGCTTTCTCGATATGATTTTTCTTCCACACAACAAGCCCATCGAGAAAAATCTTGTATCGGAAAAGCTCGGAACGCTTGAAATTGCCTGCTGTGCCGCAAAAGACCATCCGTTGCAAAAGAAAGAAGAAATTAAGGCATCTGACTTGCGCGGTGTTCCTCTCGTTCTGTACAAAAACGGTTTTTATCAGACAGAGGAAATCAAGCGCTGGTTCTCTGCTTCAGGAATCGTGCCGAATATACTGCTTCAGACCGAGCAGCTTTCCACAATTGAAACTATAATATCAAGCGGTGCGGCAGTCGGCTTTTTATTCAGAAGACTTATTGAACGCAATACAAGTCTTCACGCAATAACGTTAAAAGAGGCAATATACGCGGAAGTAAGCCTTGTGCGAAAAAAAGATGCACATTCTTTCAGTTATATGAAAGCCTTCCGCGAATATATAAATAAAACAAAAATTTTTGAAAGGTAGAAGAAAAATGTTTCCAAGAAAAAAACTCAATGGCTATGAGGGCGAAATGCGCCCGTTTAAAATGATCGGCAATCTTTATTATGTCGGAACCTATCAGGCTTGCTCACATCTTATTGATACAGGCGACGGGCTTATTCTTATCGACACCGGATATGCAAACACGCTTTACCTTGTTGTCCACTCTATTCACACGCTCGGCTTTAACCCTAAGGATATCAAATATATAATCAACACTCACTGGCATTGGGATCACACAGCAGGCACAGCAGAGCTTGCCGGATTATCCGGAGCGAAAACCTTAATCGGAAAAGACGATTTTGAAGCCGCGAAAAAATATTTCACCGCAGACATAACGGTAAAAGACGGAGATATGCTCTCGCTCGGAAACACAAACATCCGCTTTGTTGAAACTCCCGGTCATACAAAAGGCACAATTTCAATGTTTTTCGACGTCACGGACGGCGGGAAAACATACCGCGTAGGAACCTTCGGCGGTGCCGGAGCAAATACACTCCGCAAAAACACCTTTGAATATAAAAATGCCCGCAGTGATTATTTTAACTCGCTAAACCGTCTGCGCAGCGAAAAGGTTGACGTGTTTATGGCAAACCACACATGGAACAATGACACGGAGGAAAAGTCAAAAGTACTTTTTGAAACGGGAGAAAATCAATTCATCGACGAAGCTTTGTTCCCGAAGTTCCTTGATTTCTGCGAAGCAAGACTGAAAAATATTATTGCAGAAGAAAATAATCTGTAATTTAATTCTAAAAAAGATGTCAAAAGCCGCCGGCTTTTGACATCTTTTCCTTTTCTGCTCTTTTAGCAGCAGCTGTTCTTCATTACGAAGGACTGACAGTCAGTGCACTGATCCTGCGTCGGATTCTTCTCGTGAGTTCCGACATGGATTTTGTCGAGTGAGCAATAGTCAACGCCCGAGCAGTGATGCTTGCAGGATGTGACACAGCACTGAATGCTTTTGTTTACATTTTCGTTCATTTGTAAAAAACCTCCTTACTTTTTTGTGCAAAATTATCTTGCGCAGAACAGGCAAAGTTTATTCCGGGGAAATTTTGCTTTTAAAGCTTATATAATTTGACTTATTTTTTTTAATATGTTAATATTATAAATAGAAAAAACTGTTTTCGGTCAATGAAAGGACTGATTTTCTTGAAGCACGGCAGGACACTGCGCTTTATGGCGCAAACCTCAAAGAAAGAGATGCCGTGGATGCTGCTTGTGACGCTTCTCAACGCCGCATCTGCCGCTCTGTCCGTCTATTTCGCGCTTGCAATGCGAAATGTCATAAACTGTGCCGTAGCAGGAGATATGACAGGTGTTCGCAGCGCGTCCGTTATTTTCATAGCAGTTGTTGCGTTTCAGATACTTCTGTCTTTCTCGGTTCAGCTTTTAGCGGCACGCACAACGGCACGCCTTGATATCTCATTTCGCAAAAGCGTTTTTTCAAAACTTCTGAAAAAAGAATACACCTCGGTGTCAAAATACCACAGCGGTGAGGTTTTGAACCGTCTTTTCAACGATGTCTCCGTTGTAAGCGACAATGTCTCCACTCTCATTCCGAATGTTGTCGGTCTTGCAACCCGGCTTTTAGGTGCGCTCGTTGCGGTTTTCTTTGTGGACCGCACCTTTGCAATTATCATCCTCTGCGGCGGGCTTGCGCTTTTCCTTTTTGCCCGCTCATTCCGCGGCGTTATGAAAAAAACTCACAAATCCGTTCAGGAAGCAGGAGGAAAGCTTCGCTCATTTATTCAGGAAGTATGCGAAAATCTCCTTGTAATAAAAGCCTTCAATATGGAAAAACGCATAGAAACCGGAGAGAGCGAGCGCGCTGAAAAGCAATATAAAAAGAAGATGACACGCGCACTTTTCTCCAACGGTGCAAGCTCGGGCTTCTCCACAATCATCAATTGCGGATATGTCTACGCTGTGCTCTGGGGCGCAGGGAAAATTCTCACCGGTGCCGCAGGCTTTGGCTACGGTGATTTCACTGCCATAATGCAGCTTATCGGTCAGATTCAGGCTCCGTTTGCCGGTCTTTCCGGAAGCCTTTCACGTTATTACAGTGCTGTCGCCTCAGCAGAACGCCTGTTCGAGCTTTATGACCTTCCGGACGATGGAAACGGCACGTCTGCGGATACCGCCGCCGTATACAAACATCTTTCTCACATAAGCCTCTCCGGCATCACATTTGCATACGATGACATCCCGGTATTTGACAATGCCAATATTAAAATAAAAAAAGGAGAGCTTACGCTTATCTCCGGAATCTCCGGTATCGGCAAAAGCACGATGATAAAAATGCTTATGGGTGTACTTAAACCTCAGAGCGGTGAAATTTCGGCACATCTTGATGACGGAACAAGCATTCCCGTAAACACATCCACCCGTTCTCTTTTTGCGTATGTTCCGCAGGGAAATCTGCTTATGAGCGGTACAATACGCGAAAATATGCTCCTTGCAAAAGAAGATGCTGCAGATGCGGAAATCCTTGAAGCACTCCGCATTTCTTCGGCGAAGTTCTTCGATGAGCTTCCCGACGGGCTTGACACCGTGCTCGGTGAGCGCGGAAGCGGACTTTCCGAGGGGCAGATCCAGCGCCTTGCCATTGCCCGCGCAATTCTCTGCGGTGCGCCCATTCTCCTTCTTGATGAGGCAACAAGCGCACTTGATGAAGCCACAGAGCGCGAGGTTCTTGAAAATATTATGAAGCTTCCCGGTAAAACCTGCGTGTGCATATCCCACAGAAGTGCTGCAAGATCCGTCTGCGATAAGGAAATCTTTGTTCGCAACGGAAAGATTGAAGAAGCTCAGAAGTAGCGATTCCACATAAAAATCAACCCACGGTTGATTTTTATTTTTTTATATGCCTTTTAAATGTCGAAAAATTTGCTATAATGATATAAGGAATGTAACAGAGAGAGTTGGTGCAGTTATGATACACAAAGATTTCCCGGAAAGACTCGCGTCACTTCGCCGAAGGGCAAAAATGAGTCAAAGTCAGCTTGGAGAATATCTCGGACTTACAAACCGTGCCGTTTCCAAATGGGAAAACGGCATATGTGCGCCGTCCGCCAAAAACCTTATATCCTTATCAAAAATATTCAATGTTCCGCTTGAGTATTTTTATTCGGAGATCTCCCCTCCCCCGGTGAAAAATAATATATCCGGTATGGAATCCCTGCGCGAGCTGTTCCGCACGGGGCGAGGGCCTTCAAGCTCACACACCATAGGTCCGGAAGCCGCCTGCCTGCGTTTTCGCACAGAAAACCCCGATGCAACGAAATTTAAAGTGATTCTCTACGGCTCACTCGCAAAAACAGGGAAAGGGCACGGAACCGAAGCCGTAATACGAAAAACGCTTGCTCCTATCCCCTGTGACGTAGAGCTGAATTTCGCGGAAAGCAATCTTCCTCACCCAAACACAATGGACCTTTTTGCTGAGAAAGACGGAGTTTTGCTCTCCCGTGCGCGCGTTCTCAGCGTTGGCGGCGGAAAAATTGTATTTGACGGCGAAACGGGTGTCGTCCCGCTCATTTATCCGCACACCACATTCTCCGATATAGCTGATATATGCACAAAGCGAGGACTTCGCCTGTGGGAATACGCCCTTCAATATGAGGACAGTTCTTTTTTTGAATATATGCGTACTGCGTGGACAGCCATGAGGAAAAGCATCCAAGCCGGTCTTTGCGATGAGGGGATTCTGCCGGGAGGGCTTGGCGTTGCAAAAAAAGCAAAACAGCTCTATTGCCGTGAGCACGTTGACGAAAGCGCCGTAACTCGTGAAAACCGCCTTGTCTGCGCATACGCCTTCGCCGTCAGCGAACGCAACGCCGCAGGAGAAACCATCGTAACTGCCCCCACCTGCGGCGCGGCAGGCGTAGTTCCCGCTGTGCTTTATTATCAGCAGCAAAAGAACGGATATTCCGACGACGACATAGTCCGTGCGCTCATAAGCGGCGGGATAATCGGGAATCTCGTCAAGACAAATGCATCAATATCCGGTGCGGAATGCGGATGTCAGGCAGAAATCGGAACGGCGTGTGCAATGGCGGCGGCATCGCTCGGCGAGCTTTTCTCACTGAATCTCGACAAAATCGAGTACGCCGCGGAAATTTCTATAGAGCATCACCTCGGACTTACGTGCGACCCCATATGCGGCCTCGTGCAGATTCCGTGCATTGAGCGCAACGCAGTTGCCGCAATGCGCGCCATAAATTCAGTGAACATAGCAAGCTTTTTAAGCGATACCCGCAAAATATCCTTGGACAATGTTATAAATGTTATGCGCGAAACCGGAAACGATTTGTCAAACCGCTACAAGGAAACCTCTGAGGCAGGGCTCGCAAAGCTTACAATTTAACTGCCGGAAGCTCTTTTTTTGCCCGATTATATAATATCGTTGCATTGTTACACCCGATAAACTGTGATATAATTGAAAAAAACAAACATTATTACGCAAAATAAGGGGTTTTCGGTATGAACAAGAATTATGATAATCTTTCTTTTGACACAGTTGTTATAGGCGGAGGACCTGCCGGAGCGGTTGCTGCAATTGCGGCGGCGCGCGGCGGTGCAAGCGTTCTTCTCGTTGAACGCCACGGTTATCTCGGCGGAATGCTTACCGCGGCGGGAACTGGGCCCATGATGTCCTTCCACGCAGGCGATGAACAGGTTATCCTCGGTATCCCCGAAGAAATTATTTCAAGAATGAAAGAACGCGGCTTATCGGTCGGACATATGCTTGATGCAGCGGGCTATTGCTCGTCCATAACTCCATTTTCGGCAGAGGGGCTGAAAATTACCCTTGAGGAAATGTGCCTCGAAGCCGGAGTTCGCATTCTTTACCATACAACGTTTATTGACTGTACTATGGATGGCGATACGATAAAAAAGGTACGCCTTTTCTCCAAGAACGGATTTTTCGAAGTCTCCGCAAAGGTGTTCATTGATGCATCTGCCGATGCCGATCTTGCAGTTTGTGCAGGTGTTCCCACCTCTTTTGGCAGAGAAAGCGATGGTATCGCCCAGCCGATGACGCTTAATATTCTTGTCGGCGGTGTAGATCGCGAAAAGGTAATAAACTACATACAAAACAACAGAGACGATATGCTCAGCACCATACCCTTTGACATACTGCACACGCTTCCGCGAACTGCAATTCAGGGTATGGGAAGCGTTCTTACCCGTGCCCGTGAGGCGGGCGAGTTTTCCCTCACAAACCGAGGTCTTCTCTGCTTTGAAACGCCCACGTCGGGTCAGTTCATAATAAATATGGTACACGTCTATGAGAAAAGTGCAATAGATGCATTTGACCTTACCGATGCGGAAATAGAAGGAAGAGCGCAGGCATGGGAGATTTTTTCTGTGCTTAAAAAGTATGCTCCCGGATTTGAAAACGCACATCTTATCAGCACCGGTCCGAACATCGGTATCCGCGAAAGCCGCAGAATCAATGGTGTCTACACTCTCACGGAAGAAGACGTTACAGGAAACGTTATGTTTGAGGATGCAATCGCAATGGGCGGATATCCCATAGATGTTCACTCTCCTAAAAAGACGGATAAAGGAACGCTTCCGAAGCTC
>JAFQGO010000193.1:0-6210 GCA_017398225.1 Oscillospiraceae bacterium
CTGATTTGTAGATAAGGTTAATAACTCTGATTGCTTCATAACCGTCAACGCCACGGAGACCTACCTTTGCGTCCTTGTTATCGCGTGCAGATTCCATAAAGTGACGGATTTCGTTTACATAACCGAGGTTGAACTTCTCGTCAACAGCAGGACGTGACCAGCCTGTTGTTATATCTGCCTTCTCAACCGTGTACTTTGCACCCGGAATTGAGAAAAGGTTAAGAGCAGAGGAGAATGTAAGGTCAACATGGAGGCAGCCCTGGTCGCCGTAGAAGTCGATAACGTCTTCCATACCGCCCTCTGATACGTAGTTTGCCTCAAGCAGTGCTGTTGTGCCGTCCTCAAAACGCATAAGTGCAGCTCCCCAGTCTTCACCTTCCATTGTCTTATGACGAAGATTTGACTCACCGCCGCCGGATGTCATTGCAACAACCTCTGTCCAGCGGTTGTTCTTAAGAGCGAGCATAAAGCAGACCGGATGAACACCGAGGTGAACCATCGAACCGCCGCCGCAGAATTTAATTGTCTGAGCAAACGGAGAGTGTGAACCGTTGTGGCACTCACGAGCGCGGACAAACATCGGCTTGCCGATTGCGCCCTCGTCGATAACTTCAAGAGCACGGTTGAGAGCCGGAGCAAAGAGCCAGTCCTCAGCATAGTAAAGCTTCTTGCCTGCAGCCTCTGCAGCATCAAGCATTTCCTTTGCATCTTCTACGGTTGTAGCAAGCGGCTTTTCGCTGATAACGTGACGGCCCTTCTTGAATGCAGCAAGAGCAGCATCGTGGTGAAGGAAGTTCGGCAGGCAGATGTCAACAACATCACAGTCGACCTCTTCAATAGCCTTGAACATATCATCATATACAGCATAATCCTTAAAGCCGTATCTGTCTGCAAGAGTCTTTATGCGGCTTGTATCCTTATCACAAATCGCAACAAGCTCTGCAATGTCGCCGCAGCGGGCATACCCCTCTGCGTGCAAATCCGCGGAGAACGCGGCGCCGATGAGAAGAACTCTAACTTTTCCCATTTTGGAAACCCTCCGTAATATGTATTTGAACATTATTTGTCTAATACACAGTATACAACATTTTTTCAAAATAAACAAGCACTTTTCGCATCATATATTAATTACAAATGATTTTAAAAGAGTTATAGTTTTTACTAATAACTCAGCTCTCCGTCTTTTAGTTATTAGTTATCCTTATGCTTTACAAGAGGCTCTGTTTTGTGGTATACTAATATAATAATGTAAAAAAGACAGGGGTGCGTCCGCATTGAATTCCGCAATTGTTACAGATGTCCGTTACCGTATGAGCCTGCCGGTTATCCGCTCTCTCGGCAAAGAGGGCTTTCATATTACCGCCACGGAACGAACAGTATGCAAAAAAGGTTCAGAGCTCGGCTTTTATTCAAAATACACCTCGGAAGCTGCTTATATTTCCGATGCGGAAGAAAATCCGGCACAATTCGTTGCCGATCTGCAAAAGCTCTCCGAAAGCTTCAATGAGCGCCCTGTTATCATCCCGGTAGGTATAACCTCGCTTCTTGCGATGTGCAAAAAGCACGCAGAGATAGAAGCGTTTGCTGATACAGCGCTTCCTCCCCTTTCTTCAATTGAGCTTGCAAACGATAAATCCCGCCTTATCCCTTTTGCAGAAAGCATCGGCGTTCCTGTTCCCGAAACAACCTTTTTGAAAGAAAACGAAACGGTGGAGGAGCTTTCACTTCGCATAAGCTATCCCGCTGTGATAAAGCTTCCTGCCGGTGAAATGCTCGGGCTTTCTCCGGATGAAAGATATAAAATAGTAAACACAAAAGAGGAATTTTTGAAAAGCTATCCTAAATTTGCAAGGTACGGCGGTGACATTCTCGTACAGCAATATATCACAGGTGACGGCTACGGCGTTTCGGCGGTTTTCGGCAAAAACCACGAACCTCTTGAGATATTTTGCCATCACAGACTTCGTGAATACCCGGCATCGGGTGGACCGTCCTGCTTCTGCGAAAGTGCTGACCTTCCGGAGCTTGCAGACTTCGCCATAAGGCTTTTGCGCGCACTTAATTGGGTGGGCGTTGCGATGGTTGAGTTTAAAGGAACCCCCGAAACAGGCTTTTATCTTATGGAAATTAACCCGCGCTTCTGGGGAAGCTCTGCGCTTGCTCCAAATTCCGGTTGCAATATTTCTCTCGCGCTTTGCCGCGCGGCACGCGGTGAAGAAGCCCCCGTATTCACAAGCTTCACGCCGCAATATAAAGTCGGGCATAAAATGCGCTTTCTGCTTCAGGATTTGCTTGCTTTTCCTGCATACTTGCGGCGTAGCAGCAGTAAAATAAAATTCGCCCTTTCTTTTGTCTTCGGGCTTTTGAACCCACGCATTTCTGACGGCGTGCTTGATATCCGCGACATACGCTCGTCGGTCAGATATCTTAAATGCGCCCTGAAGAAAACAGACAGTATCGTGAGGTAACATATGATGAAATTTGATTTACACGTTCACACAAACCTTTCCTATGATTCGCAGATGACCTCCGACGAGCTTGTGGAAGCGGCACGGCGTGCAGGCCTTTCCGGTGTTGCCACCTGTGACCACAACGCTTTCAGAAGCCACAGACCGCGCGATAATTTTTTCATAATCCCGTCTTGCGAATTTTCAACCGATGTCGGCCATCTTCTCGTTTTCTTTATGAAAGAACATATAAACGAGAATCTCTCCCGGGATGAATACGGCCGTTTTTACTGGCGCGATATTTGCCGCTCGGCACACGAGCAGGGCGCACTTGTCTTTTACGCACACCCTTTCGCTCCGCCTCGCCCACACAACAAGGCGCTGTATGAACAGCTTGACGGCATTGAAGTATTCAACTCCCGTGTTGTCCACTCAAGGCTCCGCTCGGCAAACAAGCGCGCACTTGAGCTTTGCAGAAAACACAATCTTCCCTTTTCTGCCGGAAGCGATGCGCATTGCCCCGGTGAGGTAGGCACAAGCTACTGGGAGTGTGACCTTCCTGAATCTGCAATGAATGAGCCGGATTTTGAAGAAAAACTCAAAGCGGCGCTTCTCTCCTGCCGCGGTCGGGTCTGGTGCGGATGTGCAAGCCCCGGAGTTGTTCTCCGTTGCAAAAGATACGGTTACAAAGTTGAGCGGCTCTACGGCAAATATATCAAAACTCTTTTTGCACTTATTTATCTGGGAATAAAATATCCTTTCGCAAAAAAAGAAAACGGAAAATACGTCGAGGTATACAAGGAGGAAAGAAAATGATTTTATATGATCTTGCAAGACGCGCAAAGCACGTTTTAAAAGAGTATCAGAAAAGCCGTGACTGTGAATACATCACCCCTGTGCGCAGAATAGAAAAAGTTTCCCCCCCACATCTGCGCCGTGTTGTTGCAATGACTTTTGACGACGGTCCTACCGATGCGCAAACAAATCCGAAAATCACGGACTCCGGTCTCACTTTGCATCTTCTTGAAACTCTTGAAAGCTTCGGTGCGCGCGGAACGTTTGATGTTATCGGCACAACCGAGCATAACTATCCTGACGAAGCCGGCACTCACGGTTCTTTCACGTGGGGCGGCGTTAAATTCGACCACTACCCGGACATCAATCAGGATAGTCACGCAGGTGCAAAAAACAAGCCCGAACTTATCTCGCGCATTCTTGCCGGAGGTCACGAGATATCAAACCACGGCTATCGCCATATCCTGTTCGGTAAAATGAAAATGGTTTACGGTGAACGCGAGCATTTCAACAATGTCCACGAGGTCATTGCCGATATTATGGAGCTTGACAGTCTCCTTCTTGACCGCCACGGTTATAAGATGAGTCTTTCACGCCCTCCGCACTATGTCGACAAAATTCCTGACGGAAAAAACTCATACGATGCTTACCGTTACGCCGGTTACAACTATATGGCGGCAAGCTTTGACGGCGGCGGTTGGCTTCCCACAGGTGATTTTGAATCCGATGTGGAAGCGATGGTCGCGCCGCTTCGCCGTGCTCTTGAGGATAACCCGGATTCTCTCAACGGGCAGATAATTTTCCAGAAGGACGGCTACAGCATGGCGCGTCTTACGCCTGTTGCCGCCGCACTTCCCGAGCAGTTGAAAATTCTCAAAAGCTACGGTTATGAAGTCGTTACCGTATCTGAGCTTTTAGCTCTCTCTCCGTTTGTTGATTGCTATGACGAAGATGCCGCCGCGCTTGTAAGCGCAGGATATACGGTTGCATATCGCAATAACACTCTGCAACCTTCCCGGGCGCTTATCTTCGGCGAGCTTATCACTATGATTACGCCACCCGAAAAGGTAAACGAAGCGTACCGGAGCTTTGTGGACTCCGGCTACTCCACAAAAGGGCTTGACCGCGCCTGTGCCGAAAGCTACGGACTCACACCCGCACATCCATATTTTATTGCTTTCTGTGTTGCATCCGAGCTTGGCATAATCAACCGCGCAAACAAAGAAAAGCTTTCGTTTAAGTCTCCTGTGACCGGAGAGCTTTTCGCAAGCGTTATGCGCAAAATCTCACCGGATTATGAATTCACAACAAAGCCCGGAAAGCTTTTGCGCAAAGATGTTTTTGCGCATATAAAACGCGCACTTATCAAATAATCAAAGGAATTGTTCTAATAATGACAAAGCTTATAACACGCCTTTTTATAAAAGATGCCGAAAACACAGGGAATCCTGCCGTGCGCACACGCTACGGCGTAGTTTCAAGCACGGTTGGAATTGTCTGTAATCTGTTTCTTGCCGTTCTCAAATTCATTCTCGGCATTCTTTCGCACAGTATCGCCGTAACTGCAGATGCCGCCAACAACTTATCCGACAGCGCATCAAGCGTTGTAACGCTTGTCGGCTTCAAGCTCTCATCAAAGCCCGCAGACCGCGAGCATCCTTTCGGTCACGGAAGAATAGAATACATCTGCGCGCTCGTCATCGCCTTTCTTGTTCTTCTTGTTGGCTTTGAGCTTGGAAAAACATCCGTTAGTCGCATTACGAGCGGTGCGAGCGCAACTTTTTCACCGTTTGTCGTTTTCGGTCTGTTCCTTTCAGTCTGCGTAAAGCTTTGGATGAGCGTTTTCAATAAAACGCTCGGCAAAAAAATCAACTCATCCGCAATGGAAGCCGTTTCTGCAGACAGTCTTTCCGACGCGCTCGCAACCGGAGTTACGCTCATTTCTATAATCGCCGCCAAATTTACAGCTCTCCCGGTCGACGGATACATAGGCATTCTCGTAAGCCTTCTCGTCATGTGGGCGGGAATAGGCATTGTCCGTGACACGCTCACGCCGCTTCTCGGAACAGCGCCGGATCCGGAGCTTGTAAAGAACATCCACGATGAAATTCTCAGTTACGACAAAATTCTCGGGATACACGACCTTATCGTTCACGAATACGGTCCGGGGCGGATTTTTGCTTCTCTCCATGCAGAGGTTTCTTCAACAGAAAATATTATGGACAGCCATGGTCTTATTGACCTTATTGAGAGTGAGGTTTCAAAAAAACTCGGAATAGAAATCCTCATACATATGGATCCTCTCGAAGTGGAAAACGAGGAAGTCTGCCGCATCCGCGATGATGTTTACGGTGCGTTAAGAAAGCTTGACAGCTCGTTTTCAATGCACGATTTCCGCATTGTCCCGAGCGGCGATTTTAAAAACATCCTGTTCGACGTTGTAATTCCCATAGATTATCCTGCACCGGATGACACGGTATCCGCAATGGTTATAACCGCGGTTTCAGCACTTGATACAAGCTTTATCGTAAAACCCGTAATTGACAGGAATGGACTGTGACGCTGATAAAGCCTTGTATTGCAATCAATAAAGATGCAGTTTAGTTTTTAATGAAATATCAACTTCGTTGATATGAAATAATCCTGACGGATTATGAAATATTTTTCTTACAGAAAAATGTGAAATAAAATTTGCCTTTTCATATTGCATAGCAATATTTCATACACAACGTGTATTTCATAGCGAAGCTATTTCACTTGCCAAAGGCAAATTTCATTGAAAAAGCGACTTGTCGAAACAAGTCGCTTTTTCTGGCGAGTCAGAATAATAATGATGCAGTTTAGTTTTCAATGAAATATCTCACTTTGTTCGATATGAAATAATTTACTTCGTAAATTGTGAAATAGAAAGCTTTCGCTTTCTGTGAAATGAAATTTGCCTTTTCATATTGCGCAGCAATATTTCATA
>JAFQGO010000194.1:0-4910 GCA_017398225.1 Oscillospiraceae bacterium
AAGCACAATGGAGCAGCTTGATCTCAAAACGGTAAGGACGATTATCGAAAATATGAAAAAAGTTATGTGAGGTGCAAAATGTTAAACAAACAGATATTTTTTACAGGTGTTCATAAAGCAGAGCTGTGTGATGATAAGAACTTCCCGATTGGGACGGTGTTTGATTGGAGAGATATGTAATGAAAAAGCTTAAGTTAGGTCAGCTCGGCATAGGGCATAACCACGGTGAGGCGAAGATGCTTGCAGCGCGGAAATTCCCCGAGCTTTTTGAGATTGTGGGATATGCCGAGGAGGAAGAACACTGGATAAAACACCGTGCAAACCTTGAGGGTTACCGCGACCTTACGAGAATGAGTGTCCAAGAGCTGCTTTCAAGCTGTGATGCGGTGCTCGTGGAAAGCGATGTATGGAACCTTACAAAATATGCAAAAATGTGTGTTGACAGAGGACTTCATATACATATGGATAAGCCTGCGAGCGGCTCGCTTTCGGATTTTAAAGCGGTGCTTGACACGGCAAAGGAGAAAAAACTCACGGTGCAGATGGGGTATATGTACCGCTACAACCCCGCAGTCAGAAAAACATTTGAGCTTATAGAGGACGGAAGTCTCGGCGAGATTTATTCGATAAATGCCGAGATGAGTACGTATCACCCGGTGGGATATAAAAAATGGCTCACGGGATTTCGCGGCGGAATTATGTATATCCTCGGAAGTCACCTGCTCGACCTTATTATATATATGCTCGGTCGTCCGAAGCGGATAGTTCCTTTCTTAAAGCATACAGGGCTTGATGGAGTTGATTTTGAGGATAATAACCTCGTTGTTCTCGAATATGAAAAGGCGCTTGCGAGAATTTACGTGTCGAGCGTCGAGGTCAACGGCTACGGGCACCGTCAGCTCATGGTATCGGGAAGCCGAGGTACGGTAAACATTCTGCCGATAGAGAACCCGTGTGTTATGACGTATTCCGACACGGAAATTGCGGAGACATATAAGGATAAAAAGGTTTTTGCAGATGTTGAGGATTTGGCGCCTGACTGCCGCTATGACGATATGATGCGCGATTTTTATTCCTACTGTGTGGGTGAAAAGGAAAACCCGTTTACGTATGAGCATGATTATCTTGTTCAGGAAGTCTTATATGAGATATGCGGTGAATGGGAAGACCGACCGCACGACGTTGATTCATTAAAGGATAAATATTGATATGGGAAGAATACTCATCAAGAACGGGAAAATTTGGAATGGAGAACACTTTTCCTCCGCGGATATTCTGACCGATGGAGATAATATAAGCAAAATAGAACGCAATATTGTTGAAAACGCAGATTATGTATTTGATGCAAGCGGCAAAATAGTATCGGCAGGACTTGTGGACGGTCACGTTCATATGAGGGGAGTAAATGAGAAATTCGGAATTCATGCAGAAATGAGCAGTATTCCTTTTGGCGTAACAGCTGCTGTCGATGCATGTGGGGCTTATGGAGATAAAGCCTTGCTTGACTCTTTTTTACTCAAAAATCTTATATTTGTACCTGTAGAGTTTCGTAACAATAAAGCCTGCTTTGAAGCTGCTGAAAAAATGCTTGAGAAATACGGGGAAAAGGCTGTCGGAATAAAGGCTTATTTCGATACGCAGGTATCCGATGTAAAAGACATTAAGCCGCTTTGCGAAGCTATAGAGTATGCGAAAAAAAACAAGCTTATCGTCATGGTGCATTCTTCAAACTCTCCGGTTTCCATGCCGGAGCTTTTAGGAGCATTAAGAAAAGGTGATATATTAACCCACGCATACCACGGCGGAAAAAATAATGTATCCAAAGATAACTATGCATGCATTAAAGAGGCAAAAAGGCGCGGCGTCATAATTGATGCCGGACTTGCAGGTCATATCCACACCGATTTTAGGGTATTCAAAACTGCGATAGAGTGTGATGCCCTTCCTGATATCATCAGCACGGATATCACTAAATTCAGTGCATATAAAAGAGGCGGCAGATACGGCATGACAATGTGTATGAGCATTGCAAAAACGCTTGGTATGCGTGATGCGGATATATTCAGATGTGTTACGTCGTCTCCGGCAAAAGCTTTCGGCAAGGAAAATGAATGGGGATATCTGAAGCGCGGCAGATGTGCAGATATTTCTGTGTTTGAATATGCGGATGAAGGGTTTGATTTAACAGACCGTACAGGGAACAAATTGAAATCCGATATGGGATACAGATGTGTTCTCACTATATCCGACGGAGAAGTAGTCTATAGACGATAAATGAAATTTAAACATTGAAAGGAGCAAATACAGTGAAGAAAACAGCGTTTATCACAGGTGGGGGAGGTTACATCGGCGGAGAGTGCGCCGCAACACTTGCCCGCGCAGGATTTAAAGTCGCGGTGTGCGATCTTAACGAAGAAGCGGTTGCGAGAACCGTTGCGAGCATAGAAGAAGCCGGCGGTGAGGCAAAGGGCTATATCGGTGATGTGACCGACTCAAAGAATGTTGAAGAGGTTATGAGAACTGCTGTAAGTGAGCTTGGTAAGCTCGGTGTTATGGTTCATGTTGCGGGCGGCAGTGCACGCATAGCGGGAAAAGATGTGAAATATGTTCCGCTTGTTGAACAGGAGGATTATGTAATTGACCGTGTGCTTCAGGTGAATCTCTATGGTGCGTTCTGGGCAAGCCGTGCGGCGGCACGTATTATGATTGAGCAGGGAGAGGGCGGAAAGATAATAAACTTTTCGTCCGCTGTGGGATTAAACGGCTTGGCTACCTGCTGTGATTATGCGGCATC
The DNA here is from genome assembly GCA_017398225.1 of Oscillospiraceae bacterium. Classification (GTDB taxonomy): domain Bacteria; phylum Bacillota; class Clostridia; order Oscillospirales; family JAAYXM01; genus SIG480. The sequence goes on from JAFQGO010000194.1 coordinate 2,795, forward strand.
AAAGGGCGGAGTGATATCTCTTACGAAAGCGCTTGCAAAGGAGCTCGGTCAATATAAAATCAATGTAAACTCGGTTGCACCCGGAGTTGTTCAACGGCCGGGCGAGGATGGCGACCCGAAAAGAACGTTGGGAACTAACGTTTTGGGCGAGAAGTGCCTTGCATCGGATATTGCAAATTTAGTAGAATTTTTAGCGTCGGATAAGGCGAGATTTATTACCGGACAGACTTATATCTGCGACGGCGGAAGATCATTATCAATGAAAGGAACAGACTAATCATGAAAGCAATGCTTGTTGAAAACGAAACTCTTGTTATGCGTGAGATTGAGAGACCGGAACCGAAAACCAGTGAAATTCTCATTGAAGTAAAGGCAATCGGTATAAACCGTGCAGACCTTTTGCAACGCGGCGGTAAATATCCATCACCCAAGGGTTGGCCGGAGTGGCCGGGGCTCGAGGTTGCAGGTGTTGTTGCTGCAATGGGAAAAGAGGCAGAAGATAAATCATCATTTAAAATCGGAGATAAAATCTGTGCGCTTCTCGGCGGAGGCGGATATGCAGAATATGTCTGCGCACCTTACGGTATGGTAATGAAGATGCCGGAAAAGCTTTCCTTCGAAGAAGCTGCCGTACTTCCGGAGGCATATGCCACATCATATCTCAACCTCTTCTGGGAGGGACACCTGAAAGAGGGACAGACGGCGTTTATTCCTGCGGGCGCGAGCGGGCTTGCATCTGTTGCAATTCCTATGGCAAAGGCTTTTGGCGCAAGAGTTATAACATCTGTTTTGTCTGATGAAATTGCAGATAAGATAAAAAATCTCGGCGCGGATATAATAATAAATTCAACAAAAGAGAATGTCGCGGATGTTTTAAAGCGTGAAGAGGAGCTTGGCAGACCTGTCAATATGGCAATGGACTGCCTTTCGGGTAAAACTCTCGGAGAGAGTCTTCCGTTTATGGCAGACGGCGGGTACTGGGTTGTTATTTCTACGCTTGCCGGTATTGAAACAAATGTTCTTCTCCGTCCTCTTCTCACAAAGAGTCTGCATCTTGTGGGAAGTATGCTGAGAAAGAGAACGAGCGAGGAAAAAGCATGCATACTTTCTGAGCTTGTTGAACGCGTATGGCCAAAGCTTGAAAGCGGGGAAATGAAACCGTCTATTTATAAAATTCTTCCCATGTCAGAGGCAAATGAAGCGCTTGATATCCTTGTGCGCGGAGAAAACGTCGGTAAAGTTGTGCTGAAGGTGGAAGGCTGATTGTATGACGAAATCAAAATCAGTTTTAAGCGCTCTTCTTGTAATGCTTTTATGGGGATCCCTTTTCTCCTTTGTAAAGCTTGGCTACGGAGCATATAATATTGTCGCAACCGGTGATATACTGTTCTTTGCAGGCGTGAGATTTTTAGTATGCGGAGCTGCAATCTGCATTTTCAGCTTCATACGCAATAAAAAAAGCTTTCTGCCGGTTAAATCTGCGATAATTCCGGTTCTGTGCGCTGGATTGTTCTCGATAGTTTTGCACTATGCGTTTACATATCTCGGTTTGTCACTTACCGATAGCTCCAAAACTGCTATTTTAAAGCAGATAGGGATACTTTTTTACGTTTGCTTTTCATGGCTGTTTTTCCGCGACGACTGCGTTACAGCAAAAAAAATAATCGGTGCGGTTCTTGGGTTTGCAGGAATTGTTGCGATAAATGCGGGTGAGGGCGGAATATCCTTTTCGATTGGCGATGCATTGATTATTGTAGCATCATTCTGTACTGTTGCGGCAAACATCATAAGCAAGCGTGTGTTCAAGACTGTTGAGCCGATTGTTTCAACAGGTGTTTCACAGCTTTTCGGCGGAATTGTTCTTCTTGTTGCGGGAACGCTTTTTGGCGGCAAAATGAGCTTCGCGTTTGATTTTTCATCGCTTATTATGGTGTATATCTGCATTGCGTCAATATTCAGCTACTGCATATGGTTTACCGTTGTGAAAAACGGCGAACTGTCAAAGCTTTTTATAATAAAGTTTGCAGAGCCCGTTTTTGCGGCGGTGTTTGGGGCGTTACTTCTCGGAGAGAATATTTTCCGTCCGCAATACGCAATATCCTTTCTTCTTATTGCC
>JAFQGO010000018.1:0-4854 GCA_017398225.1 Oscillospiraceae bacterium
ATTGTTGTAATTCGACCGACATCTAAAACTATATCACTGTTACTTCTTCTTGCACCTTTGATCTCCCATGTTCCGCTTCGTACAGCATCTCCGTTATCAACAAACACAAAGCGTCCCGAAAGATCTGAAATTTCCTCGTCACTTACCGGTGCAGAAGGTGTGATTGTAATATAGTTTTCTTCTTCAAGCGTATCCGTAAAGCTTTTTATCGTAGCAGAAATCCCTGCTTTTTTGCCGGTATTCTCACCGATAATATCTCCGTCACAAACATATTTATAGACATTTACACCATTTTGAATGCTGTATACACCCACGAACCCTCGGAAATTTATATCCCGACTACCGTCGGTCACCGTATAGGTAACAGTATTATCGGTAGAGTAAAATACATAGTCCACACGACCGTTTATATGCTCGATTCTGAGTGCGCGTGCCGCTGAACCTGCGGTTGCAGGCTTATCCGAGGTCAGTGCCAGCTCATCTGCACTCTTTAAATAACGGTTTTGCTTATACGGCTCTAAAACCGTTGTGTAGGTAGTATCAAGATTTTCTCCGCTGTGCTTTATGAGCACGTACTTGAATTTGTCAATCTGCTTGTTTGCACCTTTTCTCGGCGGATAAGCATCTGCAATGGAAAATTCAGACTTAACCCCTCCCTTCATATTTCCGCCATTAAATACTGTCATATGAATACCAAGTCCGCTTGAATCCTTTAAACTCTTCTTAAAGTCGGTTATTTTAAAGTCGAGCTCCACTTTTTCTGCCGGGGTATTGTCGCGGTCTACATTTTCAATCCAGGTATATCCGCGCGGGTATATAGTTTCATATGCCCATTCTGCAGGTGAATTCGGGTCGGGACCGAAAGGAACATCAATTCCTGCGTAACTTCCCTTATATTCACCGTTTTCATCTACCTGTGAACCTGTTACGTATACACCATTTTCATCATAAACCGTTTCAAATTCAAGTCCTGAATATTTGCGGATTTCGTTGCTTGTTGCATGAAAACTGTAAAGATGATCATTTCCACCAAGAACCCGGAAGAAATCAACCGTATAGGAGTTTGCATCATCGACCTCAACAGTTATAACACTCCGTCTGTATTCATCGATTTCAGGATACAGATAGTTTGCAGAAACATCCATAACCTGAACTTTTTCACCAAGGTCAAAGTGGTGTGCTTCACCTCTTGCCTCTGCGTTTGTATCCTGTGACCTTTCATTTACCATAACGGTATTATGAGAAAGCGCAGTCGAAACCCACTGAAGTCTGTTCGGCTGTGTGCCCGTAGTTTCGGGGTATCCGTTATCAGGTAAAAAGTCAAGTCCGAATGCCGTCATTCCAAGGTTTAAAACTTCATCGTGTGCATGACCGTCGTTTGTACCAAAATACATCCAGACATCGCGTCTTGTGTCGGTTGTGGTCGGATCGGTTATGTTGTTTGTATAATCCACACCGTTGCGAAGTGCAGCAAATCCGAAGTTTGTCATGACGTGAGATTGAGGGACGAATTCACCATATGTTTCAATAACCTCACGTACCTCATCCTCAAGTCTTTCGGGATTTCTTTCCGTATCAGCATAGTGGAGTCCCTCGGCAGTATTACCGTTGAGAAGATACAGGATCTGCGCAAAAATCGGATCTTTGATTTTCCGCCAACCGGCAAGTGCAACATCCTCACTCATCCAGTGACCGCGCCTTAACGTTGAACCACTGTCACCGATTGAAGGCGTATATGCACCCATAAGAGGAATCATACTGTAAAACATCTGCAAAAACTTTGGGTTGTTATAAAGGTTTCCGTCTTCATAGCCGTAAATATCAAGTGAATCGGTAACCTTTATAAGCGCTCTGTGCCAATCGATATTGTAGTCCGAACCTTCATCTCCCTGTCCGTCAGCATCAATTGCATCAACAAGCTGAGAGATAATACCGCCCCCCGGACAAGGTGCTTTATTTCTCCATCCCGGAGCCATAAGATAGTCAATCCACTCTGCTGTTTCGGGATAGGTATCAAGCACAACAGCACACACAGCATTCGTAGTCTGCGGATAACCGAAGTTTCCGGAAACAGATGTATCTATCAATCCTTCGAGCGCCGGACGCAAAATTCCGTCCTCTATATTCGTACGCAGCTGAGATGCCGTATTCTTCGCGTGGCGCATTTTTATGGTATTGCTCTTTTCTTTGATATAATTCAGAACATACTCGTCCTCATACATGTCAAAAACAATATCATACGCCGTTGCAAGCTCTACTGCATTGCCTGATTCCCAGATGCGTCCCGTCATTTTACCTTTTTCGGCACCGCCATCGGCATTCCATACCTTGTTTCCGTAAACCGAAAGATCATACTCGTGATAAAAATCCGCAATTCTGTCAAGAAGGATTGCAGCAACACGTCCATATTGCTTATCGCCTGTATAGAAATATGCAAGAGCACAGTTTCTTATAGCCTCCGAAACAGCTCCATCCTCTCCACTTATCCAATAGAATACGGCCGTATGCATATATTCTGCAATATAGATATGCCGTTCTGTTGCGAGGACATTCCCTTTTTCATCGACATACTCATACAGTGTTCCGTCAGCTTTTGCCGGAACATAACCCATACTGTCATCAACGCCCCAGGTTTCAACGGTTTCACCTTCACGAAGACCTTTGCCTCCGTTTGCCGTATCGTCGATTGTTTTATACATTTTGTTTGTGAGGTATCCGCCGGGCACGCCATAACCGTAGTATTTTTTCCACTGCGCACTGTGCTCTGCTCCGGGTTCGGTTACGGATTTATCTCCGAACAGCTCACGATGAGCTTCAAGTGCACGCATACGGTCAAATTCACGATACTCATTAAGTCCAAGCTCGTAAAATTTTTCAAAGTCATTACTCGGGAAAACTCTCTTACATTCCGGGCACTGTACCTTCCATGGACGTGACAGAGCGTTGTGCACCCACGGGAACTGCCCACGAAGAGCCATTAAATCTGCATTACAGAAACGGCAGATGTACATTTCCGGGTCATTCTTTGCACCGAGAGAGTGCGAACGCGGAATGCCTTGTGACGCAATCATATTATAAAGATCATCGAGCCTTGATACGTATTTGTCTGCAATCTTTACATATGTTTCGGCATTGCTTTTTACCCAATCATATTTCTTGTAATTTTCACGTGCTGCCTGTACCATTTCTTCAGGTCTGTAGGTCGCTTTTGCCTTTCCCTTTACAACAGAAAGAGTTACACGTTCGGTGTGAATACTTCCATTGACATTTACCGTAACCTCAAACTCCGCATCGCCGACTTTCTTCGGGATTATATTGTTTTTCTCATCAATATCAGCAATGTCCTTTGTTAAAGCAACAGAAGAAATGTTTTCGTTTTCAACCGCATACTCTTTTCCAAGGTGATCGGTTGCCGTCACATAAATCGGAACCGTATCATTTTCCTTATCCGTAAGACGGATATATTGACTTCCTCCGGAGGTTGCCGATAATTTTACTATACGACCTTCAAATATCGTTATAGTGGAAACACCGACTGTTTCTTTTCCGTTAAAGGTTGAAGTTACCTCTACATCAACAGTTCCGGCTTTCTTCGCGGTAATTACATCCCCCTCGATTGTTGCAGTTTTCTCATCAAGCGAACGGTATGTTGAAGAAACAGATTCAGCACTTAAAACTCGGCCATTTGCAATCCTTGGTTCTGCAACAAGTCTTGCTGTTTCGCCAACGCCAATTCCGTTTCCTTCAGGCTTTGCTCCGGTTGAAGCAAGTCCCTCTGTTCTTACGGGAATATTATAGGTTTCCGTTTTAACTTCCGAACCATTAAGGACTGCCTTAAGCGTTACGGTACTTTCGCCATCGCTCAGAGCCGAGAGCTTACCGAGATATGCTTCATCAACTATCGAATCTTCAATGGATACGCTTTCTCCTTCAACAGATGCAAGGATACAGTTTGATGTGTCTGCACTTCTGTCACTTGCATATCCGTTTACAAGACGTTCCGTTTCGTCGGAGAGGATGATACGTGCCGTAATAACATTCTTTTCACCGACAACAAGTTCCTGCGGCACTGTTGCACGAAGTATTGTTTTTGACTCATCAATATTCACCGGTTTAAAGGTCATTTTGCTGAGCAAAATATACGGACGGACATTTTTTCTCGCTTCTGCAAGAGCAAACATAACCTTTACCCTGCCGGTTTCATCAGGAGCAAGATAAATAGAATTAAGCTTTGTTTCGCCATCAGGATTTATGACAGGCACACCGGTTACTGATGCATCATAGCTATCATAGAAGCCTGCATACTGACCATCTGCATATATATACCATGAGGCACCGGATGCCCATTTGCCGCCCAGGAAGGAAAGTGAATACCAGCCGGGCTTTGCTGTGCCGAGATTTATCTCAGCAGTCCACTTTTCCATCTCTCCGCCAGCGGAAAGCCACGGAGTTTCCTTTGTTTCAATACCTATAAGTTCAACCCCGAAGGAATGGTTGAATTCTCTTGCAGAACCCTGTCCGCTTTTTTCTGTAGTCTCAACAGCAACCGCAGCAAAGCCTTTACCCTTTACCTGTCGTGGGGTTGTCTGAATTGCCGGATCCTTACTGTACCCAATCTTCTCAGCGGTTGTAAAGTCAATCGTAACCGTTTTATCCAAAGGCTCCGGAGTTATTTCGATTGTTGCTTTTCCGGATATTTCCGTTCCATCATATGCCGTTACCGTTGCCTTGATTTCGGCTGTTCCCACCGAAACACCGGTAACAACACCCGTTTCTGGATTTATCAAGGCATATTCCGGCGTAAGACTTTCGTAAACGACCTCGTAGCTGTCCGCTTCCGGCCACGCGCTTTCA
>JAFQGO010000195.1:0-6435 GCA_017398225.1 Oscillospiraceae bacterium
AAGAAGCGGAAGCACGCCCGCGGCATCATCCTCCTCATAGCAACGGAAAATCTCCGAAAGCACGCTCTCTGCCTCTGCACGCACTTCATCGGAAAGTTCCGACGTAAGCGTATATTCTCCTGCGGTTTTAGGCTTATCACCGCAACCGCAAAGCAGAAGCGCCAGTACCGCGGCGAATGCAGCTGCGCATAAAAATGTCTTCTTCATATATTATCTTCTCCTTCTCTTTTTCTTTTTAGCACGGTAGATCCGTTTTCTTACTATAATTGCCGTACACAGAATAACAAACGCGCCGATTATGCACAGCACAATTGTCAAAACAGTTTTTACGACGCCACCGACAATTCCTTTTATCGTATCGCGCCGCACCTCACCTGCGGTTTTTGCCGAAACATCAATCGAAACAGAGCACGGCATCCTCAGGAGCTCTTCTCCGTCTGAATACGAGAAAACGGCATAATCAACCCCGTCCTCCATCGTGACGGAAAGCGAAACATCCTCGCGCGTTTTCCCGGCGGGGAGAAGCAGCTCTACCGGCTTTTCAAACGCATATCCGCCCGAAGGAAGATCCGACGTATTATAGCTTACCTCGTTGAAATTTTCAAATCCCCAATCGAGCAACGCCTTTGTATCGGCATATTTATCTTTATCCTTCACACACTTCATAACAACGGCAATAAGGCATCTGCCGTCACGCTCCGCCGCCGTTACGAGCGTGCATTTTGAAACGCTCGTCCACCCGGCTTTTCCTCCGATTATTCCGTCATATTTCATATCCGGAACGCTTACCATATAGTGCTGGTTTACAAATGTCCGCTTTTCCGGCTGCTTGTTCGTGGGAGACATAACATATTTATATGTGCTGAACACCTTGCGGAATGTCTCATTCTTCAGCGCATAGCGGCAAATCATCGCCATATCGTATGCCGTTGTGTAGTGGTTATCGTCACTGAGCCCGTGGGCATTGACGAAATTTGAGTTTTTCGCACCTGCGCGGGAAGCGGTTTCGTTCATCATCTCCGTAAATGCCTCAATTGAGCCGGCAGCCTTTTCCGCAATCCCGTTGCAAGCATCGTTCGCCGACATCAGAAGCGCCGCATAAACCGCCTGCTCCATCGTTATCTCTTCTCCCTCGTCAAGCGCAATGTGGCTTGAGCCGACAGGCAACGAGAACACGGCATAGTGTGACATCGTCATTTTCTCCGTCATAGAAAGCTTTTCAAGACCCGTTATGACGGTGAGTATTTTTGTTATGCTCGCGGGGTACATCTGCTTATGCATTTCCTTGTCATACAGCACCTGACCTGTTTCCGCATCAATAAGCACCGCAGATTCCGAAACAAGCTCCGGCGGCGCGGCAAATGCAGTCACCGTAAGTAAAAGAAACACCGAAAGCACGATTAAAAAACAAAAAAATCTTTTCACAATTCCTGCTCCTGCTTAATTTAATTCCTGCGCATATCATTTCCTAAAAACTCAAGCTTTATAAAATCGCCCTTGATGCGGGAGAAAAATGCCGGACCGTAGTCTTTTATAATATCATTTTCCTCACACGACGAAATTATTACTGTTTTTTTGTCTGCGTTCAGCCGCATATTTACAATGTTGAACAGTGCCGCGACGGTAAACGGGGTTTTCATCTCGCGCCCGACGTCATCGAGAATAAGCAAATCGCAGGTTTCATATATATCAGTGTTTTCGTCGCTTCTTCCGAACTTCACCGCCTCATATTCTCCCAGAACGGAGAACGCCGTGCCGAAAACAACAGAAAATCCACGGTCGGCAACTCTTCGCGCAATGCACGAAGCAAGAAACGTCTTACCAAGCCCCGGTCCGCCTGTGAGGAAGAGATTTTCGCTTTCCGCGCCGAAATTTTCAGCGTAGTCGCGTGAAAACTCAAGCACCTCACGCATCTGCGCACGGGGCGACAGAGCCGCTCCGTTTTCGGGATAGCGCGATATATCAAACTCTGCAAAGTCACTCTTTTTAAGAACAAGCTTCTTATTTATCTCATCGGCAACTGCACGGCGGTATCTTGTGATAACACACGGACAAAGCTCTCCGCCGGTGTATCCGGAATCGTTGCACACCTCGCACGAATATCCCGGTTCGAGCGCACTCTCCGGAATGTTAGCCTCTGCAAGAAGCTTTTTCCTCTCCGCAACAAGCGCAAGGTTCTTTTCTTTTGCGCGTGCGATAAGCGTTGCTGTATCCTCGCTTTTTCCGAACGATGCGCGTATGACGTCAAACACGGTCGTGCGGAGCGCGGCGTCTATCTCTGCCACGCGCGGCATTGCACCGTAAATTTTAAGCTTACGCGCTTCTGCATCTGCCTCGGCGCGGATTTTTTCGTTTTCTAAGCTGTGCAAAACGTTTTCGAGTATCTCTTTATCGTATTTCATTCCGCTCATACCGCACTCCCCTGCCTTTTCTTCCTGTTAAGCTCACGCAGCTTCATAGCCGCGCCCTCATCTGCCCCCTGAGTTTCTGATACTTTTCCATGCTTTTTGTCCCCGCTCTCTACATCCGCGAGGGTTTTTGCGCCGATCGCGCTCCACGACACCAGGATTCTGTGCATATAGCTCCACTTAAGCGAACCGGTGTTCACAACCGTCTTGTCATATGCCGCCTCGATAAGCTCATCCGAAAGCCCAAGAGTGATCCACTCGGAAATATATTTTTCCTCCGTGGGAGAAAGAGCTCGTCCCGAAATCCTGAGAAGCTCTGCAAATCTCGTCTTTTCGCGGCCCAGCTTTTCCTGCTCTTTTAAATACTCCTCCGCACGACCGAGCGTAAGCACGCCTGCGCGCACCCATGCCTTCGCGCGCTTTTCAACCGTGCGCATCGTCGGCACGCGCCCCGGACCGTAACGCTTTTTCATATCGTCGATACAGCTTTTTACGAGCAGGCATATAACATCCACCGGAAGCCCCAGCCACGAGTAGATTCCCAAAAGCACCTGCAAATCAACGGTTGAAAGAAGCTTTCCGAGAGATTCCTCACAAAACTCTACAAGATATTTGAAATCCATATCCGAGCCGAGATGCTCTGCAACGTCAGTTGATGAATATTCCGGTATAGCATCCGAGCGCTCGGGAACTTTTATTCCCTCCGTCTTACCGATAAGACCGCGCGCCTCAAGGGATGAGAGCACGCGCGCCATTTCCTCTGCACTCATTTTCAGACGCTTTTCCGCGGCAGGAATATCAAGCTCACCGGAGTGTGCTAATATGTATATGTAAAGAAGCGCAGCGTTTCCGTCTCCGCCATCAAGAAGAAGGTTTGCCGAATGCGCCGGTATCAATACGTCCTGAGATTTCGGCACCTTCAATTTCAAAACTCCCATATCCTTATCCGTTCCTTATCTGTTATCTATTCTCTTCCATTCCCTGTCTGTAAACCAAATATAATAATACATAATAAAGTATATCACAAAACATATCCTCTGACAAGATTAATGTTCCGGTGATTAAAATTTTCTCGCCGGAATACAGGAAAAGAAAATTTTTCAAAAAACTCTTGACAATTCAAAAATATGTGATATACTATAAACAGTAATGATTACTGTTTATTTTAAGGAGGAATACATAATGAACGCAAACGTAGCAAAGCTTATGAACGAGCAAATTAATAAGGAGCTTTATTCGGCTTATCTCTATCTTGATTTTTCAATTTTCTATGAGCAGCAGGGGCTTGACGGCTTCGCAAACTGGTATATGGTTCAGGCGCAGGAGGAGCGCGACCACGCAATGCTTTTCCTCAAATACCTCCAGCTCAACGGCGAAAAGGCAGAGCTTGATGCTGTGGGCAAGCCGGACAAAGAAATGAAAACGCTTATGGATCCGCTGAAGTTCGGTCTTGAGCACGAGCAGTACGTAACAAGCCTTATCAACGATATCTATGCCGCAGCATATGAGGTAAAGGATTTCCGTGCAATGCAGTTCCTTGACTGGTTCGTTAAAGAACAGCTTGAAGAGGAAAAGAACGCGGATGATATGATAAAGAAGATGGAGCTTTTCGGCAACGATTCCAAGGGTCTTTATTCCCTTGATTCCGAATACGCCGCAAGAGTTTACACGGCACCGTCACTCGTTCTGTAAAAAAAACAACACAAACCGGGGTTGCAAAAAGGTCAGCGCCTTTTTACAACCCCGGTATAATTTTGACTTGTTGATGAAAATATTATCCTTATTTACTTCACTCTGTTATAAGCGCTCTCATAAGCGGCAAGAAGCTCGTTTACGCCGAGATTTTCAAGCTCTGCCTTATACTCATCAAACTTTGAAAGCGGTTCCTGACCGAGCAGGAACTTCTGCAGCATCTCGTTTGCATATGTTCCGATGCTTGTGTTGTATGTGCTGATGATGTCCTGCTCTTCATCGTTAAAGTCAAGCCAAAGCGTTACAGGATAGCTCGGAAGAGTGTGCTCCACAAGCATAGCTTCGCTTTCAAGCGTCGTTTTCGATTGCATTGCCGCAGCCGCTTCGGGATCAAGACGTGCAAATGTTCCGTAAAGCTGGAAGCCGTACATTGTGTTTGCCATCGTGCCGACCTCGTCGGTGATAAACTGCTTTTTGCCGTTTACAACCTCATAGGTTTCGCCCTCCTTACCCCACGACACAAGCTCCATTGCCTCGTCAGTGTAGAGCCAGTCGAGGAATTTTGCTGCGTTTGCAATCTGCTGCGGTTTTCCCGTATCCGGAATCGAGAAGCCTATCATCTCGATATCTCCGCGCTCAACAAGCGGCGCGCCCTTCTCCGGATTTGCAACCGGAGGAACAAAAGCCTGAAGCTTAAATTCCGGATTGTTCTTATTCGCAATTGAATTGTAGTTATCTATACGAAGCTGGAGATGCGGCATGATGAACGCCTTATCTGTAAGTATGAACTCGTCAAGTGTTGACTGGCTCATCGTTGTCACATCCGGCGGCATAAGCTTTTCATCTATCATTTTTCTGTAGAATGTAAGCGCCTCAAGCGCCGCATCCTGCATATGTCCGTAATACCATTTTTCATCATCAAAATCATAATACGCACCAAGAGTCCACCATTTATCAAAGGAAGACCCGGGTATGCCGAAGAGATATGATGTGGAGCGTGTCATAAACGGATATGACTCGGGGTAAAGCGCCTTAAGCTGCTTGCACACTTCATACATTTCATCGAAGGTTTCCGGTGCTTTCAGATTGTGCTTTTTGAATATGTCCTCGCGATAAAGCCACGCACGCATACGTGTTTTTCCCTGACGGCCGGAGCCCGGGCTGTAATACACCTTTCCGTCGGCGCGCTTGCGCGTTTTTACAAGCAGGTCATAGTCCTCCTCGGAAAGCGAATTAAGCCATGCATTGTAGTTCGGCATAAAATCAGCGAGATCATCAAGAGCAAGCAGCCCTTCACCGGCAAATTTTGTGTGCGTGCTCATAACACCGAATGCCATAAGATCCGGAAGCTCTTCGCGGGCTGCAAACAGAAGCGGGTATTTTGTTCCTGCCTCTGAGCTTGGAATAGCGATAATATCAAGCGTTGCTCCGCTTCCCTCCTGCATATATTCCCATACCTTCCAGTCCTCCCGGACAGGCCAGCTTGGTGCTGACTCTACCATAAATGTGATAACATCGTCCTTTGTAAGCGGTGCGCTCGGATCAATCCCATCAAACTGAGTGGTTCCTGCATCTCCGCCGCAAGCACAAAGAGCAAGCAGTATTACGGCCGCAAGAATTAATGCGATAAGTTTTTTCATTTTGAAGTTACCTCCTGTTATTTATATTCAGCGTCTTTCGCTGTTTCACATAAGTTATGCCATTACGGAAAGGCGTGAAAAATCAATCTCGCCCATCATACGCTTACCGGAAATAAGAAGAGCCGCTTCCTTGCATACATATTCTCCTATTCTCCGCACACCGTTCGTTGTTACACCTGCGATATGAGGGAACAGAACTATATTAGGAAGAGAACGAAGCTCGCTGTCCTTCGCCGGCGGTTCGGGGTTTGTTACATCCAGTACCGCCATAAATCGGCCTTTCCGGCACTCTTCAACAAGGTCTTGTTCGTTTATCAAGGATCCGCGGGCGGTGTTTATAAGCACCGCTCCGTCTTTTATAAGCTTAAGATTTTCGCGGTTTATCATATTATCCGTTTCCGGAACGCTCGGCGCATGAATGCTTATTACATCACATTCCGACATAAGATATGAAAGCTCACACTTTTCTGCGCCCAGCTCTCTTATCTGTTCCTCGCTTACATACGGGTCATACACAAGCACATCGACTCGAAATGCGCGGAGCAAATCAATAAAATGCCTTCCGGCACACCCGGCACCGATAACGCCGATTTTTATACCGTAAAAATCAGTTATTGTATTGAAGTTTTCTCTCCAAAGTCCGTTTCTCGTATCTCTTGTGAGAGTGAACATTCCCTTACACGCCGCAATCGCCG
>JAFQGO010000196.1:0-2909 GCA_017398225.1 Oscillospiraceae bacterium
GCTCCTATGAGAGAGAAATACTAACCGCGCTTCCCGGTGCGGAAATTTACACGGCGGCGTGTCCGTTATTCGTTCCGCTCGTTGAAAACGGAAGAACGAATCCCGATGATATCGTCCTTGCAACGATGGTTGAAGAATATCTTACTCCGATAAGAGAAGCAGGCGTTGACACGCTGATTATGGGATGTACGCATTATCCGATTATAGAGCGGGCAATCGCACGCTTTATGGGAAGCAGTGTTTCTCTCATAAACCCCGGGCTTGAGGCGGCGAAGTTTTTGCAGGAATGTGAAGACATAGAAAAAAGCTGCGGAGCGGCAGAATATCGCTTTTTTGTTTCGGATGACCGCAGCGGTTTTATGGAAAACGCATCTAAATTCCTCGGCGGCAAGCTTTGCGGAGAAGTGGAAATTGCGTCTGCGGGAAAATAAATAAAAGGAAGTTTTATCATAATGAAAAAGGATGTTATAATTACAATACGAGGTCTTCAGACTTTTGAGGATACCGGAGAAGATAATGTTGAGCTTGTGACGAACGGGCGGTTTTACAACAAGGGCGGATGCTATTACGTTTCATACAAGGAAAGCGAGCTTACGGGACTTGGAAATACCACTACAACCGTAAAAATCGAAAAGGATAAGGTTACCGTAATCCGCTTCGGCGACCTTGAATCGCATATGATTTTCGAAGAGGGGCAGAAGCATATTTCGTATTATGATATGGGCTTCGGTGGGCTGACGGTCGGCGTAAATACGCGCAGTATCGACAAAAACCTTACCGATGCCGGCGGAAATATGCGTATAGATTACGCTATGGAAATAAATAATTCGATAGCGGGCGAAAGCGCACTGTGTATGGATATACGTGAAGCTGCGTCGGAAATTGTAAATTAAAATACGGAGGATAAGATAATGAAAAGAAAAGCATTGAAAACTATCGCACTTGTTCTTGCAGTCGCAATGTCACTCTCTCTTTGCGCATTTGCCGCAGAGGTGGATTACGGCAAGAAGCTTGATGAAGCACTCGCTCTGTATAAGGACAACGGGCTTTATTCAAATAACGAAACAGACTACGTCCGCGAGGCACTTCTTGAAATGTTCGAGGAGGATGCAGAGCTGTTCTATAAGCTTGTGAACAAAATTTACGGGCGCGACGACAGATATTCAAAGTATATGACTCCTGAAAAATACGAGGAGTCGTATGAGCAGACAAACTCAATGGTCGGTATCGGCGTTGTAATCACCACAACGGATGACGGATATCTCACCGTCCAGAGCCTTATGGACGGTCCGGCAAAGGCTGCCGGAATTTTGCCGGGCGATAAAATCGTTGAGGTGGACGGTATGGATATCACGGGATACCTTCCGGCTGAGGCGGGCGCATTCATCCGCGGCAAGGAGGGAACGAACGTAAAGCTCAAAATCCTCCGCGGCGAGGAAAAGTTTGAGCTGTACGTCCGCCGTGCAACGGTTGCTACCTCGGATGTAACCTCTGCATACATAAGCGACAAGATAGGCTATATAGAGCTTTCGTATTTCCACGGAATCAACACATTTATTGACTTTATGGAAGCATATGATGATTTTGAGGAAAAGGGCGTAAATACAATCATTCTCGATCTTCGCAACAACCCCGGCGGTGAGCTTAACTGCCTTATCAATATTATGGATAACGTAATTCCCGAAAAGGAAGTTCCGTATCTTATGGCTTGGCAGACAAAGCCGTTCCTTGTAAAAACCTTCTTTTCCGAGGGCTACGGATGGGAGTTTAACAAGTTCATCATTCTTGTAAACGGTCAGACTGCATCCGCTGCAGAGATTATGGCAGGTGCAATGCAGGATTTAGGCTATGCCGTAATTGTCGGCGAGAAAACCTTTGGTAAAGGCCTTGGTCAGCGCCATATCCAGACAAGCGACGGCGATGAGGCAATTATCACGGGACTTGAGCTTAAGCTTCCTGTGCGCGGTTCGTATGACGGCATCGGAATAAAGCCGGATTACGAGGTTTCGATGAAGCTTACACCGTATAAGCTCCCGTATCTTCGTGAGCTTAAGAAAAACACCGATGCAAGCAAGATAAAGACCGATAATGTCCGCGCGATTGAAGAAAGGCTTAAGTGCCTCGGATATTTCTACGGCGAGGCGGACGATGAGTGGGATAAGAGAACCGTTCATGCAATAAACCTCTTCTGCCGCGAAAACAACCTTCCGCAGATAGGATCTGTCTGCAAGTGGGAGCTTATAGAACAGATTGATCACGCAACGCAGAATTTAAAGTATAAATACGTTGCAGAGGATAAACCGCTTGATAAGGCAATCGAGCTTGCCGAAAAGTTTGCAGCATCCGATAAAAAAGCAGTCCGCACAGACAGTAGCAAGATAAACTTTAACGGAAAATAAGAATGCAAGCGCTAAAGGTTTGGCAGAATTGGAGGAAATGTTAAATGACTAAAAAGAAAGAAATAACAATTCGCTCTTCTGCGGCTGAATATCTTACATTTATCGCCTCAACGGGCGACGATGAAAAAAGCATCGAAATGCGTTATGAGGATGAGAACATATGGCTGACACAGAAAATGATGGCTACATTATACGATGTATCTGTTTCAGCTGTAAATCAGCATTTGAAAAAAATATATGAAGATAAAGAGCTTGATCCGGATTCAACTATTAAGAAATACTTAATAGTTCAAAAAGAAGGAACAAGAGAAGTATCGAGAAAAACAGACCACTATAGTCTTCAGGCGATTATTGCCGTAGGCTTTAAAGTGAATAATGAAAGAGCCGTGCAGTTCCGCAAATGGGCAAACGCCATTGTCAAAGACTATACCATAAAGGGTTGGGTCATGGATGAAGAGCGCCTTAAGAACGGCGGCAGTATCCTGACCGAGAAGTACTTTGAGGAACAGC
>JAFQGO010000197.1:0-15689 GCA_017398225.1 Oscillospiraceae bacterium
AGCTCCTAAACAAAAGGGGTTAGATTACAGTGTTCAACAGAAATCTATAGCCGGAGAGAAATATCGTATTCTTTCTTCTGCTGTTATCTATGGCCCCAACGCATCCGGAAAGACAAATTTAATTGGAGCTATGGACACTATGAAAGAAATTCTTCTCAGGGGTCACATAAGAAATATCAACGAAAACAATGTCAATCAAGCTGCAAATAATCTGGAATTGATTCCATTTCGAGGTAATCAAGGCGCCCCTACTCTTTTCCACATTAAATTTATCGAAGAAGGTTTCTTGATTGAATACTCTTTTTCTGTTCAATTAGGTTTTTTCCTAAACAAATCGTTTGAACGCTATGTTGAAAATGAAGAATTGAAAATTAATGGTAAAACTATTTTTGCGCGTGATAACAATTCATCTGTGTTTGTCGATATCGATCCTGTGAAGACTAAGTATCTCAACAAAAAGATCAGAACCAATTTAAACAGTGCAATAGAAATTGCTGTTAATAGTTTAAATAGAGACGAATTATTTCTCACAAATGGATTTAAAAATATATTTGCAAAAGAATTGGTTTCATTGATTTTAAATTGGTTTGAGAAAAAATTTATTGTAATTTACCGATCAGATGCCATCAGGTTGCTTCGTGAATTCGCAGAAGCAGAAGATAAGAAAATCTATGTCGAGCGCACTTTAACACAAGCAGCTCAGGAATTTGGTGTTCAATCCAATGCTTTAGGGTATATTGTCCCGAAGGAAAATGAGGCCGCAACTTTGAGTTCCATAATTGATGATGAGAACATCAAAGCCATTTTGCCTGCAGAAGTATACGAATCTTACGGAACAGTCCGTTTTGTAAATGAATTCCCATTGATTATTGATGCATTATTAAATGGTGGTACGTTAGTTATGGATGAGTTCGACGCATCAATTCACCCTATGGCACTTATGAATATCATCAACATTTTTCACAATGATGACATCAACATTCATCATGCACAATTAATATTCAATACCCATAATCCCATATTTTTAAATGCCAATTTGTTCCGCAGAGATGAAATTAAATTTGTTGAACGAAATAGCGAAACACATACAAGCGAACATTACTCTCTCTCTGACTTCAAAACTTCCGGCGAACACGGTGTACGCAAAGGCGAAGATTATATGAAGAATTACTTTGTTAATCAATATGGCGCAATCAAGGATGTTGACTTCTCCTCTATTTTAGAAGCGATTATACACGAGGAGGCAAACAGGAATGGCTAATGAGCGAAAACAAAATAGAAAGTACGTTTTCACTGTTGAGGGTGAAACTGAACAGTGGTATTTCGAATGGTTATCTGCTGCAATCAATGCTCATCCGAACTCATTATATAACGTGAGTTTGGTAACAAAAGTTCAGCAACACCCTAAAAAATACGCCAAGACAATAAACCCGATTTCCACTCCTATTGTTACTCATATTTGCGATTATGAAAGCAACGAAGAGATTCATACAACAAAATTCAAAAATATTTTATCTGAGTTAAAAGAAGCGAATTCTACCATTGGAAGAAAATTCAAATATAATTTTGCTTACAGCAATTTTACATTCGAACTTTGGATGATACTGCACCAACAGATGTGCAACGGACCGCTGGTGAATCGTTCTCAATACTTATCCCACATAAACCGTACTTATCAGGAAAATTTCGAGAATTTAGATCAATACAAACACGAAGCAAATTTCAAACGGTGTTTATCTAAGCTTTCTTTGGATAACGTATATGATGCCATTAATAGAGCAAAGAAAATTATGAGCACCAAAATTTCAAATGGCGAGGTTTCAGTTCAATACAAAGGCTTTACTTATTACAAAGAAAACCCTGCGCTTTCAATCTGGGAGCCTATTGAAAAAATACTTAAGGAGTGTGGTTTGCTTTCATAACAATTCTCACTTACATCAAAAAACGTAGTTGTGACTTTTTCGATAAATCACTTGTTATTCGAATGTCTATTTCGCTTGCGAGCTTTAATTTGTTTAAAATTCCGGCAATCAAATCACACTTAACACACAACCCTTGACCCCAATTTGACCCCTACCGCAATGGGTTGAATCACGCAAGCAAAGGATTGTTAAAAAAACGAAGTGCGTAAGACTGCCGTTTTGCGGCTGATTACGCACTTACTTTTACCGTGTTGATCCCTCATAACCCGAAGGTTGTAGGTTCAAATCCTGCCTCCGCAACCAGAAGCAACCCCTGTAACTGCAATGGTTACAGGGGTTGTTGTGTTGTAAAAAGACAATACTTCAGCGGATGGAGCATTTGCTTCATCCGCTGCGTTTTGCTATCCTTTTTTCAGTTAAGCAGAAGAGAGCTGACTTCAGCTTACACTCCGTACATAATCCACAGGTAAATATATGCCGGGATTATTGCCGCCAATGTAAACGGTATGCCGATTTTAAAGAAATCAGAATTCTTAACCGTATATCCTTCCTTGCGCAAAATACCTATGCCTGTAATGTTTGCGGATGCGCCGATAGGTGTGCAGTTACCGCCGAGCGTTGCACCGGAAAGCAGGCCGAAATACAAAACGGTAGGATCTATATTCAATGCAGAAGCAAGACCGGCTATAACAGGAATCATTGTTGCTACATACGGTATATTATCAATAAATGCAGAAATAAGAACCGATGCCCACACAATAACGGTATAGAGCACAAATATATTTCCGCCGCCTGCTTGGGCAAGAAGCTTTGCGGCAGCATCAATAACACCTTGCTCTGTAATTGCACCAATCATCAGGAACAGCCCGAGCAACAGACCTATTGTTTCAAAATCGATTTCTTTAAGCGGCGAAACGATAGCGGATAAATCCTTTTTCTTTGCAAAGTTATAAATAAGACCTATCAGCAATAAAGCACAGCAAATAAGACCGTTTGTTATATCAGGCTTATTGGGTATAAAAGACGCGAGAATAAGAAGCAGTATTGTTCCGAGAAGCAAAGCAGACGGAACATAATCGGTGACCTTGGTTCGTTCCTGTGCTTTGGGAATCGGGCTTTTCTCTTTCCTGAAAAGAAAAGCTAAAATAACTGCAGAAAGAATCGCGCCCAATTCTACGGCGAAAAACATACCCGGACGGCTCTTGTACCAAAAGAAATCCATAAAGCTCATATCAAGTGCCGAGCCAAGCATAATGGCGGTAGTATCACCAACGAGGGTTGCCGCACCTTGTAAATTGGAAGAAACAGCAATTGCTATTATAAATGAAACGGGATTTGTTTTAAGCTTTTTGCATATTTCAAGAGCGACAGGTGCAACCATAAGCACGGTTGCCACATTGTCAACAAACGCAGATATGACACCCGCAAAAAGAGCCATTGCAACTGCCGCCCATTTGACATCCGGAACCTTCTCCATTATTAAATCAGCAAGAAGCTCGGGCATTTTGCTCTCAATGAAAAGAGCCACAATACCCATCGTTCCGGCAATCATCAATAATACATTAAAATCAATTGCACCAAAGATGTTTTCTGCGGAAAGCATTCCGCTGATTATGAAAATCAGCGCAGAGCCAAGCGCTATGTAAGGTCTGTACTTGCTAAACACAAGCATTAAAACATACGCTACTGCAAAAATTGATACGGCTGCATAAATCATATACTAACTCTCCTTTTAATTTTCTTTTTGAGAACCAACAGGATTTACAATACTGAATCCTATATTGACAAGATGGTCTGCCACGCGCTCAAGCCCTGCGATGGCAGAAGAATAATACGGGCTGACGTCCATACTGCAGTCACCGTCGGCAAGGCGGGCAAAGTGGCTTGCCGTAAGCCTTTTTTTCATTCCGTCTATTTCATCCTCAAGTACTTCCAGCTCCGGCAATTCTGATTTGTTCAAATTGTCAAAAGCATCCTTTGAAATATCAAGCATTCGTATAACCTTACCGCACATTTTCTTAATGTCCTCCAATGCATTTGCAGAGAACTCTATTTTTTTCGCAGACATTGCCGCTGCAATTTCATAGAAATTCTCGGCGTGGTCACCAATACGCTCAAGGTCATTCAGTACGTGAAAATACGATCCGATAACAAGCTCATCACTTTGCTCAACCACAGAAGAAAGCTTTATAAGGAAACGCGTCAATGTGCTGTTTGTAAAATCAATAACAGCTTCATTGGCAATAATTTTATCGCCATTTCCTATATCCTCCGTTTTCATTGCGGCAAAGGAGAGGGAAATGTTTTCTTCAACCAGTGCAAACATATAATCCATTTCCTTTTTCACCTGCATAAGTGCGACCGTAGGCATTGTGAGAAGTCTGTCATCAACATATCTGAGCACAAGAGCGTTTTCATCAGCTTTTTTATCCTTTATAACCTTGCAGGAATAGCTGACAAGCTGAGAAACGAACGGCAAGAGAACACACGTTGTTGTAACGTTGAAAATAACGTGGAATACAGATACGCGCATCTGCAGTGACATAGAATCGCTGCCCGGGAACATTGAAACGAGCAGATTTACCACCGGTTCTCTGAATATCCATACAACAGCGGTAAATATGACAGTACCTATAACGTTAAAAGTAAAATGAATGAGCGCAACACGCTTTGAGTTTGCATTTGCGCCGACAGATGCAAGAAGCGCCGTGACGCAGGTTCCGATATTTGCACCAAGCACGATAAACAAAGCAAAATCGAGCGGGAGCACACCGGTTCCGACCATTGTGATGACCACGCCGGTTGCCGCCGATGAGCTCTGGATAAGTGCGGTAAAAATCACACCGACCAAAATAAGCAGCAGCGGGAAATCTATAACCGCAAAAATCCCCTGAAACATAGCCTCGACCAGCGGATTTCCAAACGCCTGCTCACTGCTCATTACATTCAAGCCTACAAATATTAATCCAAGACCGCTGCATAAAAGCCCTGCAATTTTTATCTTTTCTTTTTTGAAAAACCCCATCATAACACCGGCAAAGGCAGACAGGTACATCAGCATATTGAAGTAATCATTTTTAAGCGCCACCAAAACGCCGGTTATCGTTGTGCCGATATTCGCACCCATAATGATAGGAGTCGCCTGCATAAGGGTCATAACTCCCGCATTAACCAAGCCGATAACCATAACCGAGGTTGCCGACGAGCTTTGGATGATGGCAGTAACTCCCGCACCGATGCCAACGCCCGAGAAACGGTTATTACTGATTCTGCCGAGCATCTTCTTCATTCCTTCGCCGGCGCTTTTTTCAAGAGCCTCGCTCATGAAATTCATACCGACAATAAAAACGCCGACACCCGCAAGCAGCCATATAAGGCTGCCTATAAGCTGCATTATTTCTTCTGTTGACAGCATATCCATTCTCCTTTCCATAATGCTACAACTAATCACAATATTCTGTTTATTATAACATTTTTACGGTAAAGATACGGTAAAGAAAAAGGCATCAGAGCAAATTACTGCTCTAATACCTTTTTATGAATTTAAACGATACCCAACTCCGAGTTCGTTTGCTATATAGTTCTGCTCTCCCGGTTTGTCGCCAATCTTTTTTCGGATATTCGCCATATTCACCTGTAATTTCTTGATGCTTCCTTCCTGAGCAGATCCGCCCCAAATAGCTTTTATGATAGCGGAATAGGTCATCATTTTACCGCAGTTTTCAGAAAGAAGCGCCACAATGTTGTATTCCGTTTGTGTAAGACGGATCTCCTCGCCTCTCAAAAATATCCGTCGGGCATCATAGTCTATTTCCAAATCTTTAAGGATAAATCTTCCGCCGGGCAGCCGCCCCTCATCAGCACTGAAGCGATGGTTGCGAAGAGCGGCTCTCACCCTCGCAAGAAGCTCTCCGGAACCGAAAGGCTTGGTGACATAGTCGTGTGCTCCCCTGTCCAGTGCAGTGATTTTGTCAGTTTCATTCGTCCGTGCCGATAATACAATAACAGGGGTTAAAGAATCCTTGCGTACATAATCAAGCAAATTTACTCCGTCCATATCCGGAAGCCCGAGATCCAAAATGATAAGGTCCGGTATGTGAGAGGCGAACAGCGTTTTTGCAGCGGAACAGGAGCTTGCGAGAATTGTCTGATATCCCGCCGTGTCAAGCATTGTTGCAACGAGGTTTCGGATGTTATCCTCATCCTCAACGAGAAGAATCTTATACTTATTCTGTATCATAGTTTATTCTCTCCGTATCCAGGCAAAAACGGAACACCGCACCTCCTGTTTTTTTGTTTTCAGCTTTTATGTCACCGCCATGCGCCTTAATGATTGTCGCACACACAGACAGACCTATCCCTGCATTTCTCTTCTTGCCGTCTGCAACATCATTCTCCGAGGTGTAATACCCGGTAAATAACGTTTCAAGGCGCTTTGGATTTATACCGCACCCGTTATCCTCAATCTCGAAAACGGCACTGTTCCCGACAACAGACACGCGAAGCAAAAGCCCGGTCATTCCCTTTGCGTGCTGTACCGCATTTTCAAGAATATTAATAATTACCTGTTCAATCAGAATTGCATCCATCGGAATAATTGTCACATCTTCGGGAAGCTTTATTTCAACCTTTTGCGCCGGATAACGTTTTTTGAATTTCAGCACTACCGAGTCAATAAGCTCATCAAGAACAGTAGATGTTTTTATTATTTTTATCTGTCCGCTGTCAATCCCGGTAATTGAAAGCAAATTTTCAACCATACGGACAAGCCACTCAGAATCCTCTTTTATGCCCGTTATAATCTTTTCTTTTTGCTCCGCCGTCATAACTCCGTCATTTTCAAGAAGCGTTGTACTTGATCCGTAAATGGTCGTAAGCGGTGTCCGGAGATCGTGAGAAACCGCCCTTAGGAGATTTGCGCGCATTCGTTCTTTTTCGCTTTCCGCTTTCATTGCTTCATGACGCTTTAATTTTGTTGTCAGCGCACTTGTAAGAACAGCAACGGCAATCATAATCATACCGGAAATGAGATTTACCGGTATTGTAAAATTGAGCGCAAAATACGGAAACGTAAAAGCATAATTAACGGCAATAGTTCCCGCAAATGCAGATAAAATACCATACACATAGCCGTTGGTAAATAAAGATATAAGAAAAACGGCAAAAACAAATATTGTGGTAACATGCTCATGAACCTCAAACACATATTGGAACAATAGGCTTATCCCAAACGCTATACCAAGCAAAATTGACATTATTAATATGTCTTTTATATATCGGGAGCTTTTTTTCATACCAACCTCCGCAAATAGTATCGGTTATACTTACTTTTTATATTTATTGTACCACAAACGCTTTTTCTGTTCAAGAAAAAACAGATGAAGCAAAATGCTCCATCTGTTTTTTCACTTATCCGCTTTATCTTTTTTTCGGGATAATAACCATTCTTCCTCTCGATAAAGTTACGTCATCCGTAATATCGTTGGCAAGCTTTATTTCTCCGACGGTTGTTCTGTATTCCTTTGCAAGCGACCAGATGTCGCACTCCCGCGCAAGTCGCTTCACTATAACGCTTGGGGTACTGTCGGTATCTCGCACCGTTTCCGCATCAGCGAATATCTCCGAAATTACCGGAACGTCAATTTCTTCTGTTTCTGTTATCTCAAAGTCTGTAAAAAAGCGGACATTTATCTCACCGGATGCACCTACGGATGCGCTTTTGGATGAAACGGACACTCTTGCATCGTATTTATGCGCATTATCCAGAGGCATCGGGCATACAACGATGCTCCTGCGCGATGCATTGTATATACCGTCATCCTCTCCAATATACATAACGGTTATTGAAGCATCACTGCAAAGCACCTCTCCGCCTTCATCCCTGCGGCGGGACGGCGGCATAATGCTCACGTTTACGTCAATAACACTCTTTACGCCGGTTCCCGCCTCAATGCTTTCGGTTGCCGCCACGCGCTTTTCCGGCTTTGCACACAGGGACGAGCACTTTTCTGCGCAGCGGCGAACATCAAGAGGAAGCTTTGTGCTGTAAACATCATCCACAATCGCAACGGTTTCACGCGACAGCACAAGAACTGTTGCATCTGCTGCAATGCTCACCGTCATATAATGCGCCTTTCCTGCTGCGTCATACTGCGGTTCAAGCTCAAATCCTGTGACGGAAAGAGCTGTTTTAAGGTCATTTTCCTCATTCATCCCTTCAACATCGATTATCTGAGAAAACGGAAGCTCATATTCTCCGCAGCCGATTGATCCGTCCTCGTTTTCGTACACATAGCTTATATATGCATTTCCCTTTAAAATGGTCTTGTTTCCGATAATCTTTGTATCTGTAACCTTCAGAGCTGCAGAAGATGTGAGAAGTCCGCTCATCCCGCTTTCTGCGGAAGAAAGCTCTATATCATCACTTACAGTAAATCCCTTTTCACGGAAATTCTGCGGATGATACATCGAAACCGTGCTTTTTTTCGTGCAGACCCCAAGCTCCTCGCCCTCCGTAATATCATGGCAGAATGAAATTTCCCGCTCGCCGTAAGCACAAACGGAAAGCTCTGCATTTGCACGGACAGAAATTTTCCGCGGATTTATTTCGCGCACATCAAACGAGCGCAGGAAAACATTCGCGCTTATCCTTGATGAGTCACTCACGCCCGGTGCATCGATAACATACGCAAAGGGCATCAGAACATCAAGCTTTCTCACTTTTTTCTCCCCTTCGGCTATGTAAAGCACGGTTCCCTTTATGTTTCCGCCAACGTCAATTTTTCCGTCACGCGCACTCTTGTCCCTTAAAAATGCGTCCGCACTCCCTCTTACTATCCGCATAATATCGGGGCTGTGGTCGGGTACAATCATCTCTGTATTTTCTTCGTGCAGACTGCTTCCGCAAAAAACGCACTCAAGGCGCTTTGTTGCCTTCTTTTCAAGACTAAGCTCCAATTTATATCTCTCCTTTTTATTTCATTTTCAGTAAAGTATATTGCAAGAAAAATATAAATATTCAAATTTCCTCTTGCAATTTTCAAGAAATAGTATTATAATGTTCTCGACAATTAAATACAGGGGAGCTTGTTTTCAGGCTGAGAGGAAGTAATTGAGCTTCGACCCTTATACCTGATTTGGATAATGCCAACGGAGGAAGTTATATAAAGCTCTGATTTTTAGGACAGTCCTTATCGGGATTGTCCTTTTATTATTTTTCAAAGGAGGGCAGAAAACAGGACGGCAAGGGAGCTCTTGACGTTTTTTACAAGTTGCGAGGGAACCCGTGTTTCGGGGTGAGAGGAAGCAATTAAGCTTCGACCGAGCGAGGTATACCGCCTCGTATTTAATTACGAAACGAGGAAAATAAAATGAATAACTCTAAGGCTCTTTTAAAAATGATTGTGCTCTCTGTTCTTGTGGCACTCGGCGTTGTTATCTCCCCCATCCTGCGCTTTGAGGGAATGTGCCCCATGGCGCACCTTATAAACATCGTCTGCGCGTGCCTGCTCGGACCGTGGTATGCACTTCTTTGCGCGTTTGTCATCGGAATAATACGTATGGCAACTATGGCGATCCCCCCGATTGCACTTACCGGTGCAATTTTCGGCGCATTTCTGTCCGGTGTTTTCTACAAAGCTTCAAAAGGAAAAATAATCTTTGCCGTGCTCGGTGAAATAATAGGCACGGGAATTATCGGCGCAATTTTATCCTATCCCGTAATGACTTTTTTCTGGGGAAAAGAAGGGCTCAGCTGGCTTTTCTATGTTCCGTCCTTTATCTGCGGAACGCTTATCGGAGGAAGCATTGCATATCTCCTGCTGCGCAAGCTCTCAAACGCAGGGCTTCTTTCCCGCTTTCAGGAAAAGCTCGGCAGCGATGTATACAATGACGTAAGCGGAGTTTTCGGCAACGCCGCTGCAATCGCCGCACTCGGCGCGGTTTTGTGGCTTGTTATCGAAATTCTCACAAGCATTTTCAAAATGACCTCTCCGGTATGGTCTTACATTTCTTATTCTCTCCTTGCGCTGATGCTTATTACTGCCGTTTTTTATTACATTACAAAAAAGAAGAAGGAAAACTGAATGATACCCAAACTATGTCTAAGCTCGGTCCGCGACCGTTCGCCTCTCATCCACTGTATAACAAATCCCATATCAATCAATCAGTGTGCAAACGCGCTTTTATCCCTCGGCGCACGTCCGATTATGGCAGAGCACCCGCGCGAGGTTCGGGAGATCACCGAAACTGCCGCGGCTCTCATGCTCAATCTCGGCAACATTACAGATGCACGTATGGAGTCAATAAAAATCTCTGCAGAAGCTGCTGCGGAAAAAGGAATACCGGCGCTTTTAGATCTTGTCGGCATCTCGTGCTCGGAAATGAGAAGAGTCTTTGCGCTTGATATAGTAACAAAGCACCACCCCGCCGTGCTAAAGGGCAATTACTCCGAAATCCGCGCTTTTTACGACCTTTCATATACCTGTGCGGGAGTTGACGCGGATGCAACGCTTGCGCTTTCCGAAATCACCGATGCAGCAGCAGCCCTTGCCGTAAAATACGGCTGTACGGTCATTGCAAGCGGAAAAACCGACATCGTTACTGACGGAAAACGCACTCTTCTTATAAAAAACGGATGCGAATATCTGTCACGCGTTACGGGAACCGGCTGTATGCTCGGCGCGATATGTGCGGCGTTTCTCGCCGTCTGCCCGCCGCTTGATGCTGCTTCTCTTTCGTGCGCCTTTCTCGGCATCTGCGGTGAGCTTGCCGCAACGGAAAAAGGCCCCGGCAGCTTTTTCGCAAATCTCATGGACAACATCGGGGTTCTCACAGAAAACGATATTACAAAATACATAAATGCGGAGGAAACCACGATATGAAACACTTTGACAGCACCTTATATTTTATCACTGACAGCACCGGATACTCGGAGACTGAGTTCTTAGAAAGATGCGAAGCCGCACTCCGCGGCGGTGCAACGCTCGTTCAGCTTCGTGAAAAAGAAAAAAGCACGAGAGAATATATTTCTCTTGCCGAGAACCTCCATGCTATCTGCCGTGAATATAACGTACCGCTTATCATTGACGACAGAATCGACGTTGCAATGGCGGTTGGTGCTGAGGGCGTCCACCTCGGTCAGAGCGATATGCCGGTCGGCACGGCGAGAAAAATTCTCGGTAACGGCGTAATTATCGGTGCGACGGCAAAAACAGTCCCGCAAGCGAAGGAAGCATATGAACAAGGCGCGGATTATCTGGGCGTCGGTGCAATTTATCCCACAACGACAAAGGTGAAAACCGTGCTCACCTCCACAGAAACCCTCGGCAACATTTGCCGGGCGGTTCCCATTCCCGTCAATGCAATAGGCGGACTTAACAATGATAATATTGATATTCTCCGCGGTATTCCAATCGCGGGAATATGCGTGGTTTCCGCTATAATGAAAGCGAATGATCCGGAGATTGCGGCACGCTCTCTTCTGGAAACATTCAAAACGCTTAAGTAGTTGTCAAAGCGGCAGACCGGGGGCACCACTCTCTGTCGCTTTATAAAATTAATGCTGAATTACGAAAGGAGAAATTACAATGAGAACAGCATTAACAATCGCGGGAAGTGATTCCTGCGGAGGCGCCGGTATTCAGGCAGACATCAAAACGATGACGATGAACGGTGTTTACGCCATGAGCGCAATATGTGCGCTGACGGCACAGAACACAACCGGCGTTACAGGTATTTCGGAGGTCTCTCCGGAGTTTTTACGCGCACAGCTTGACGCTGTGTTCGACGACATCTTCCCCGACGCCGTGAAAATCGGCATGGTATCGTCTGCCGGACTTATTGAAACAATAGCAGACGTACTCGCCTCCCGCCGCGCGAAGAATATCGTACTTGATCCCGTTATGGTCTCAACAAGCGGCTCGCGGCTTCTTCAGGAGGATGCAGTAAACACGCTTACAGAAAGGCTCCTGCCTCTGGCGGATGTTGTAACTCCCAATATCCCCGAAGCGGAAATTCTCTCAGGGCTTGCCATACGCACCGCAGAGGATATGAAAAAGGCGGCACGGGTGATTGGCGAAAAGTGCGGTTGCTCTGTACTTCTCAAAGGAGGTCACAGCATCAACGACGCAAATGACCTTCTGTTCGAAAATGGCTCCTTTTCATGGTTCGAAGGAAAGCGAATAGACAATCCGAACACCCACGGAACCGGCTGTACGCTCTCTTCCGCAATCGCCGCAAATCTCGCAAAAGGGTTTACGCTTCGCGACTCGGTAGCGCGTGCGAAGGAATATATATCCGATGCTCTTTCGGCAATGCTTGATTTAGGGCACGGCAGCGGACCTATGAACCACGCATTCGCGCTTTCCGGCGAATTTGCAAAGGAGGCTGAATAAGATGATCGAAAAACGCACATCTGTATTTGAAAACAGCCTTATATGGTTCGGTGCCGCAGTCTCTCTTGCCGAAATCCTTACCGGTACATATCTTGCCCCTCTCGGCTTTACAAAGGGGCTTCTCGCTGTTATACTCGGTCACATTATCGGCTGTGCACTTCTTTTTGCTGCCGGTCTTATCGGCGGAAAAGAGAGAAAAAGCTCTATGGAAACCGTGAAAATGAGCTTCGGAACACGCGGCGCGCTTATCTTTGCCGTTCTGAATATTCTGCAGCTCGTTGGCTGGACCGCCATAATGATCTATGACGGTGCGCTTGCCGCAGACAGTGCTTTAAACCTCGGGCACATATTCTGGAGCATTCTTATAGGAGCTCTGATTATCGTGTGGATCCTCGTGGGCATCAAAAACCTCGGCAAAATAAACACGCTTGCAATGGTTGCGCTGTTTGTTCTTACTATAATCCTGAGTTTTGTTGTATTCCGCGGAAAAGCAGCCTCAATTTCGCCCGCTGGCTTAACCTTCGGCGCGGCAGTTGAGCTCTCCGTTGCGATGCCGCTTTCCTGGCTTCCTCTCATTTCAGACTACACACGCGAAGCAGAGCATCCCGTGCGTGCAACCGCCGCAAGCGCACTTACTTACGGCGTTATAAGCTCGTGGATGTACGTAATCGGTATGGGTGCCGCCCTCTTCACGGGAGAGAGCGACATTGCCCGCATAATGATGAGGGCAGGTCTCGGTATTGCAGGTCTTTTAATCATCGTTTTCTCAACTGTAACGACAACCTTCCTTGATGCGTATTCGGCAGGCGTATCAAGCGAAAGCCTCTCTTCCCGGCTCAACGCCAAGTGGATTGCCACAGGAGTGACCGTTCTCGGTATTCTCGGCTCAGTTTTTCTCCCGCTCCACGACATCACCGATTTTCTCTATCTCATCGGTTCGGTTTTTGCCCCGATGATTGCTATTCAGATTACGGACTACTTCGTCCTGAAAAATGATATTTCCGGTCACCGTTTCGGAATTTCTAACCTTTTTGTATGGATTTTCGGGTTTGTGGTATACCGTTTTCTTATGAAATGTGATATTATTATAGGTAGCACCCTTCCGGATATGGTGATAACCTCACTGCTTTGTATAGCAGTAAATAAAATAAAAGGAATTTTGAAAAAATGAAACGTTGTGTAATCATCGGCGGTGCCGATATCGGAAACTATGATGTTATCCGCACGCATCTCCGCGACGGAGACTTTAATATCTTCTGCGACAGCGGGCTTTATCACAAGGAAAAGCTCGGAATTTCCGCACATCTCATTGTCGGGGATTTTGACTCTCATCCGCGACCGGATACCGCGGTTGAAACAATTGCCCTTCCGCGCGAAAAGGACGATACGGATACGGTCTACGCCGTCAAAGAAGCGCTTTCCCGCGGATTTGAGGATTTTCTTCTGATTGGGGTATGCGGAGGAAGACTTGACCATACGCTCGGCAACGTGTCAATTCTTTTAAAGCTTCACTCTGCCGGGAAGAGCGCGCTTATCGTTGACGACTTTTCCGAAATGGAAATCGTAAGCAATGAAGCGAAATACATTGATGACAGCTTTCCGTATTTTTCGCTTATCAACATCGACGGCACCTGCCGCGGCGTATATGAAAAAAACGCCAAATTCCCGCTTGAAAATGGGGAAATTGACGCTGAATATCAGTATGGTATAAGCAACGAACCTCTCCCGGGAAAAACCGCCGAGGTCTCAGTTACTAACGGCAGAGCATTGCTTATAAAGGTACGGAGATAGATAAACACAACCGCCCGGTGTGCTTTCGCAAAGCTCTACCCGCAATGTAAACGGTGCTTGCTTTTTGTATACGGTAATATCTTTATTCTTTCCGATCGTTTCTTTTGTGCATAAAAAATCGAGGACTTTCATCCTCGATTTTTTTATGGATCTTTTTTACAATCCTCTTTTTATTTTACTCTGTTATATGCACTTTCATAAGCTGCAAGAAGCTTATCAGCACCCATTTCGTTGATTGTTGCGACATATTCATCCCACTTTGAGAGCGGTTCTGTACCGATTAAAAACTTTGAAATCATCTCTTTTGTATACGTATCAAGAGCAGCACCCACATCTGCGCGGACAGCCTCTTCCTCTTCATTGAAACCGACCCAGCGAACGGGGTTATAGTCTTTTTCGGTATGCTCAAGAATAAATTCCGTGCTTTCGCGCTGTTCATCCGAAAATCCTGCCATAACCGCTTCCGGCTTTATGCGTACAATAAGGCTGTTTGTCTGGAAGCCATATGCATTTTCAACGTTCTGGCCATCTTCAAGAATATACTTTTTCTCGCCGTTTACAACTTCATAAGTTTCTCCTTCTTTACCCCACGAAAGAAGCTCGCACGCCTCATCAGAATAGAACCAGTCAAGAAGGGATATCGCGTTAGAAATTCTTTTTTCATCACCGCTGTTGAATACAACATATCCGCACGGATCAACATTGCTCTTTGCAACCATATTCTGCCCGCGCTCTGTATCAGCTCTCGGTGGAAGCATTGCTGCCATTGTAAAATCGGGATTATGCCCGCGGCTATCCGCATTCAGGATGTCTATCTGTACCTGATACTGCGGGAAGATGAATGTTCTGTTTGTGTAAACAAGCTCTGACCACTCACTTGCGCTCATATTTACATAATTCGGAGTTATAAGTTTTTCCTCATCCAGCATTTTAAAGTATTCTATAATCTCACGCATTGTGTTCTCTCGCGCACCGTAATGCCATTCTTCTTTTTCAAAATCGTAATACGCGCCGACCGCAAAGTTCGGGCTCCACGATGCTCCGATAAGATCCGCACCGTTGTTAAAGAATCCACGGATGCATATAGGGTAGCTATCCGGATACAATGCTTTGAGTTGTTTTGCTGCAAGGTACAAATCATCCATTGTTTCAGGCATTTTTATATTGTGCTTTTCAAAAATATCCTTACGGTAAAGCCATGTGCGGAGGTTTATGGTATTCTGACGCCCGTAAACCTGCGGATAATATGTTTTACCGTCAACTGCGCGACGCATCTTAAGCATGCTTTCCGCTTCCTCTTCCGGAACGGAATCCCAGAACTTTGTATAGTTCGGCATCTCATCAAGATAGTCATCAATTGCCACAAATGCGCCCTGCGACACGTATTTGCTTACATAGCTCATATCGGGCATACACATAAGATCCGGCACGTTTTCAGGATCTGCCATAATAAGCGATGCCTTTGTTGAATAATCAGAGTTCGGATATGCCACAACATCAATATCTGCACCGGTGGCTTCTCTTACATATTGCCATGATTTCCAATCATCACGATATGGCCAGTTGGGATGCGACGGAATAA
>JAFQGO010000198.1:0-3272 GCA_017398225.1 Oscillospiraceae bacterium
AGTGACACGGGGGCAAAGCCGTGGATATGGGGAGATATTCCCTTTATTCATCATGAGGAGTTTTTCAGCCGATTCAAACCCGGTAGCGTTATGATTTCACCGTGGAATTACCGCGGACTGAAAGAAGAACATTATACTCCCATTGAGAGCAATCCGAAGTACATGGCAAAATACGCGCCGCTCGGGTATAAGTACGTCGAGCAGGATCCGCTTTGTGTGCGATATATGGAGCGTTCTGTTCCTACTGCAGAGGCAGGTTTTGATATTGTACCCTGCGCTTCCATTTGCTTTGGATGTATGTACAATCCGGATGATGTTGTGGAATACTTTATGCAAAATGCGCCGAAGGAGCATCTCGCAGGATTTATGATAGCTCCATGGAAATCAACTCAAATGGAAAATATCGAAGAAATTGTAAAGAATATTAAAATGCTCAAAGCGGCACGTGATAAGTTCGCGAAATAGCAATTATGCCCGCATCCCCGATATCCGGGCAGATGCGGGCATATTTTAAAAGTGAGGGCAGGGTGAAAATGAAACAAAAGGAATCGATACTTAAAAGTATAACCCGCTGGTGCGAGGATGAAAGGGCGCTGTCTGACGCGAAAATATCTGCCAACCTCAAACGGCTTGGATACTATTACAGTATAGAAGAACCGGAAAGAGTGCATCTCGGGCATATATCCGTTGCAATACGTGAGATTGAAAAATGCGCTGAGGATGGGGCAGAGTGGAAGAAAAAGCTTGTTCTTGATATGAAAAAGGCAAAGCTCATGTCTCAGCTTGCATATATAACCTTCGGTGCAAAACCGGCAGATTCGTATATAGACGGGATGCTGTCACTTCTTGATTGGATAGATAACGAAAGCATAAAGCTCGGCATACAGCTTGATTTTTCAAAACCTGAATTATGTCAGGAAATATCTTCATATAAAACAGGGAATACAGGTGCGCAGAGCGCTAAAGGATATAACAAATATTGCATCCGCACAAGCGTAAAAGATGCACTGCCCGGTGATATCTTTGCAATCCTTGCAAAGTATGGAATTAAATATTGCGAGCTTGATTCATCAGAAAAAGAGATTTTGCATATGACGCGCGATGATGCGCTGACGATTGCGGAAAATGCAAAGAAATATGGAATAGAGGTTGTTTCTGTAAGCTCCGGTGAGGGAAAATCAGGTACTGCTTATTTTGATATGTCAGCATTTGAAAAGACTTTGGAAACGGCTGCTCTGCTTGGCGCAGAGTATGTGAAGGTTTTTGCGTTTCGGGGCAATGAAGCCGGTGCTTGTGATTGCTTGAGAAAAATGTGCAAAAAAGCGAAAGAGAACGGGATAAAACTTCTCCTTTCAAACGCCTGCGATACCCTTGCGGATACAGCAGAAAACTGTGAAAGACTATTAAAATCCGTTTTTTGCAGTGATCTTGATTTCCTCTTTGACCCGACAGAGCTCTTGCTCTGCGGAGAAGATTTAAAATGTGCATATTCGCGTCTTAAAGGATATATAAAGACGCTTTATATAAGTGATTTGCCGCAAAACGAAGACGAGCTTGAATATATTCTGACGTCTCTTTATAAAAATGGCTACTATGCAGACCGATGCTCGCTTGACTGTATCAGTTTTTCATCGTTTTTTGAAAACTCCGCCGATGAAGAGCTTGTTTCATTTATTGAAAATGCGGAAGCCCTAAGCAAAAATGTTTATCTCAATGAAATTAAGCTTATAAGCGCCGCGATTGAAAAGGAAAAAAGGCAAAGCATCAGAGCGCGAAAAACAGAGTTTTTGCAAAGTCTTTTAAAAAACAGAAAGCTCCCGCCGCTTTTGCCGAGGAAGGAAATGGTTGAAATTCTTCTCCGTGAGGAATACGGATATCTTCCTCCGTATCCGGATAAAATGACATGGAAGGTGACGAAAAATATTATTCCCGCGTTTTGTGCGGGAAAGGCAACTGTGGATAAGGTTGAGCTTACGTCATATTTTGACGGAAAGAAATTTACCTTCCCGGTTTATGTTACTTTGCCGACCGCTGCAGGAAAGCATCCGTTTATTGTGCTTCCGAATTTCAGAAGTGATATTCCGGATAAATATTTTCCGGCAGAAGAAATAACAGACCGTGGCTTTGCTGTACTGTCATTTGATTTTCAGACCGTAACCTCTGACAATGATGATTTTACAACCGGGCTTGCCGGAGTGTTATACGGTGACACGAAAAAAACATCTTCATCTCCGGGAAAGTTCTCAATGTGGGCGTGGGCGGTTCACCGCGTGATGGACTATGCCGAAACGCTTGAGAGCCTTGACATGACATGCGCATGCGTATGCGGGCACTCACGGCTCGGTAAAACTGCACTGCTCGCGGCGGCGACGGATGAGCGTTTTCAATTTGCGTTTTCAAATGATGCCGGAAGCTGCGGTGACGCGCTCTCACGCGGAAATAAAGGTGAATCGGTAAAGCGTATCTGGAAGTATCTCTCGTTTTTCTTCTGTGATAATTTCAAAAAGTATATTGACGATGAATTTACTTTGCCGTTTGACCAGCACTGGCTTGCTGCGTCAATTGCTCCGCGTCACGCATATATTGCAAGCGGAGAAAAGGATATCTGGGCAGACCCGTTTTCACAGATGATGTGCTGCCTCGCAACGGGAAAGGCGTATGAAGAATACGGAAAGCGGGGCTTTGTATGTGAAGACAGATTTCCGAAGGTTGGTGATGTTTTCCATAAGGGTAGTGTCGGTTACCATATGAGAGACGGAGTTCACTATTTCTCGCGCGAGGACTGGAACAAATTTCTTGACTTTGTAGATGGAAAAAGGAGATAAAATATGGAAAGAAAAGTATATATGACGTTTGAGGATTTCAAAAGACAAAACAGTGAGCTTGGTACAAATCTGCCGTTTGCGGACAGCACTGCTGTTTTAAAAAACAGCTTGACAATACAAGGAAAAGAAATAAAAAACCGTCTTGTGTGTCAGGCAATGGAGGGGTGTGATTCCACACCCGACGGAAGACCGGACGAGCTCACAAAGCGCAGGTACAACCGCCTTGCAAAGGGCGGTGCGGGCCTTATATGGTATGAAGCCACAGCTGTCATGCAGGAGGGAAGAGCTAACCCGCGCCAGCTTTACATAAACGAGAAAACACTCGATTCATTTAAGGCTCAGCTTGAAGACATCAAAGAAACAGGACTTCGCGAAAACGGCTTTGAGCCGGTTGTTATTATGCAGGTTACGCATTCGGGAAGGTACTCGAAGCCGGAGGGCAAGCCC
>JAFQGO010000199.1:0-5660 GCA_017398225.1 Oscillospiraceae bacterium
AATACCCTTGGAGAGGCGCTCAACGTTTGTAACAAAGAGGTCGTCACCAACGAGCTGAACCTTAGAGCCGATAGCCTTTGTGAGCATGCCCCATGCTTCCCAGTCTTCCTCTGCAACGCCGTCTTCGAGGGAGATGATCGGGTACTTGCTTGTGAGGTTCTTCCAGTAGTTTACGAGCTGCTGCTTTGTCATCTTCTTCTTTGCCTTCGGGAGGAGGTATGTGCCGTCTTCCTGATACCACTCAGAGGATGCAGCGTCGATAGCGATCATAAAGTCATCGCCCGGACGGAAGCCTGCACGCTCAACAGCATCAAGGATAACCTTGATAGCGTCCTCATCCTTCTTAAGGTTCGGAGCAAAGCCGCCTTCGTCGCCGACAGCAGTTGTCATACCCATCTCGCTGAGAACCTTCTTGAGGTTGTGGAAAACTTCTGTGCACCAACGGAGTGCTTCAGAGAAGCTCGGTGCGCCAACCGGCATGATCATGAATTCCTGAATGTCAACGTTGTTGGATGCGTGTGCACCGCCGTTGAGGATGTTCATCATCGGAACCGGAAGAGTCTTAGCATTTACGCCGCCGATGTATGTGTAAAGCGGCATCTGGAGTGCTTCAGCAGCTGCCTTTGCAACAGCCATAGAAGTACCGAGGATAGCGTTTGCGCCAAACTTTGTCTTGTTCGGTGTGCCGTCAAGCTCGATCATTGTGCGGTCGATTTCAACCTGATCGAGAGCGTTCATACCGATGATTGCTTCTGCAATGTCGTTGTTTACAGCATCAACAGCCTTGTAAACGCTCTTGCCCATAAACTTGGACTTGTCACCGTCGCGAAGCTCGCAAGCTTCAAAGATACCTGTGGATGCACCGGACGGAACAGCCGCACGGCCCATGTATGTGTTGACACCGTCGTCAACATAAACGTCAACCTCAACCGTCGGATTGCCGCGGGAGTCGATGACCTGACGTCCTACGACGTCAACGATTTCTGCAAATTTTTTCATTTTTGTTTTCTCCTTTTCGTAATTTTTTATGTGAAAATTTATTCGACAATAAGTGATTCGCCCGTCATTTCATCGGGCTTTGCAAGACCTAAGAGGTCGAGCATCGTCGGTGCAATATCGCAGAGCTTTCCGTCGCGGAGCGTTACGTTTGCGCCTACAATGCAGAAAGGAACCTCGTTTGTGGTATGAGCGGTAAACGGAGATGCGCCGTCATCATCAATCATCTTATCCGCATTGCCGTGGTCAGCGGTAAGAATGCTTACGCCGCCGATATCGCGCATAGCCTCTACAACGCGTCCGACGCAGGAATCAACGGTTTCTACCGCTGTTTTTGCTGCATCAAATACACCTGTGTGACCAACCATATCGCAGTTTGCGTAATTGAGTATGATAACATCGTACTTGCCGGATGCAATTGCCTCAAGAACCTTTTCGGTAACCTCGGGTGCGCTCATTTCCGGCTGAAGGTCATACGTTGCAACCTTCGGAGAGTTGACAAGAATTCTGTCCTCCCCCTCATACATCTTCTCAACACCACCGTTGAAGAAGAATGTAACGTGAGCGTACTTTTCTGTCTCCGCAATACGAAGCTGAGAAATACCGAGAGAGCTTATATATTCACCGAATGTGTTGTCAAGGCTTTCAGGAGCGAATGCAACACGAACATTCGGCATATTGGCGTCATACTGCGTCATGCAGACGTAGAAAACCTTTTTAAATCCTTCGCCGCGGTCGAAACCGTCAAACGCATCATCCACAAAAGTTCTTGTTATCTCACGCGCACGGTCAGGGCGGAAGTTGAAGAAGATAATCGAGTCGTTTTCAGAAAGACCCGGATATCCTGCACATACCGTAGGCTCGACAAACTCATCCGTCTTGCCGTCCTCATATGACTTTTTAACCGCCTCTGCCGCATTATCAGTGTTCTCGCCCTCGGCAAAAACGATTGCGCGGTAAGCTTTTTCAACTCTGTCCCAACGGTTGTCGCGATCCATTGCAAAGTATCTTCCCATAAGGGTTGATACAGCACCTACGCCGATTTCAGCACATTTTTCCATTGCCTCACGGACAAAGCCCTCGCCCGATGTGGGAGAAACGTCGCGCCCGTCGAGGAAGCAGTGAAGGTATACCTTCTCCACACCAAGCTTTTTTGCAAGGCGCAAAAGTCCCCAAACGTGAGTGTTATGGCTGTGAACGCCACCATCGGACATAAGTCCCATAAGATGGAGAGCTGTTCCGTTTGCTTTGCAGTTTTCACACGCGGCAACAAGCTCACGGTTTTCAAAGAAGCTTCCGTCGTCAATTGCACAGGAGATTCTCGGAAGATCCTGGAACACAACACGGCCTGCGCCGATGTTTGTGTGACCCACCTCAGAATTTCCCATCTGCCCGTCGGGAAGACCGACCGCAAGGCCTGATGCGCGAAGGGCGCTCTTCGGATTCTCGGCAAAAATTTTGTCAAGGTTCGGGGTAGCAGCACGGCTTATTGCGTTGCCATCCCCTTCCGCAGCGTTGCCGAAGCCGTCCATTATGATAAGAGTAATAGGTGTTTTACTTCTGTTCATATCATTTATTGATTTGCCGCATTGATTACAGCGACAAAATCCTCCGTCTTAAGAGATGCACCGCCGATGAGTCCGCCGTCAACATCAGGCATAGAGAGAAGCTCTGCTGCGTTCTTCGGATTCATCGAGCCGCCGTACTGAATGGTAACCGAACGTGCAACTCTTGCGCCGTATTTTGCACGGATAACCGAGCGGATGAGGCCGCAAACCTCATTTGCCTGCTCAGCAGTTGCAGTCTTACCGGTACCGATAGCCCAGATGGGCTCATATGCGAAAATAATCTTCCTTACCTTTTCGGCAGGGATATCTGCAAGGGCAATTTTCACCTGCATTGCGATATGCTCATCTGTAACGTCATATTCGCGCTGTTCGAGCGTTTCACCAACGCATACGATCGGACGAAGACCTGTTTCAAGAGCCTTCTTGACCTTGAGGTTTACGGTCTTATCTGTTTCAGCGTAATATTCGCGGCGTTCGCTGTGGCCGATAACAACATATTTTACACCAAGCTCACGGAGCATTTCTGCGGATACTTCACCGGTAAATGCGCCTTTTTCTTCATAGTGCATATTCTGTGCCGCAACACCGATCTTTGCATCTCTTGAGCAACGGCATGCCACAGGAAGGTCAACAAACGGTACGCAGAGAACAACGTCACACCATTTCTGCTTTCCACAGGTAGCTTTGAGCTCTTCAAACATCTTCTTTGTCTCTGCAGGTGTCTTATTCATCTTCCAGTTGCCTGCGATAATTGTCTTGCGATATTTTCTGTTCATTGTGTTTCTCCTTAATCTATGTCAAACGCTTATACGTCAATAATACTTACTTATCTTCGAGGCATGCAATACCCGGAAGTGCAATACCCTCGAGGAACTCAAGGCTTGCGCCGCCGCCTGTAGAGATGTGTGTCATCTTCTTGGCAAAGCCGAGCTTCTTAACAGCTGCTGCACTGTCACCGCCACCGACAATTGAGATAGAGCCGCTTTCTGCAACTGCTGCACAAACTGCCTCTGTTCCCTTAGCAAACTTTTCAAACTCAAAAAAGCCCATAGGACCGGTCCAGATAACGGTGCCTGCGCTCTTTATTGCATCGGAGAATGCCTTGACAGTATCAGGGCCAATGTCAAGTCCCATCCATCCGTCCGGAATTTCCTTAGTCGGAACAACCTTGCTTTCTGCATCTGCAGCAAACTTTTCTGCAACAACAGTATCTGTCGGGAGAAGGAAGTTTACGCCCTTTTCTTCTGCCTTCTTAATCATTTCGCGTGCATAATCGAGACGGTCATCCTCACAGAGGGATGTGCCGATGCTTCCGCCTGCAGCCTTTGCAAAGGTGTATGCCATACCGCCGCCGATAATGAGAGTGTCAACCTTTTCAAGGAGGTTGTTGATAACGCCGAGCTTATCGGAAACCTTTGCGCCGCCGAGGATTGCAACAAACGGACGCTTCGGATCGGAAAGAGCCTGACCCATTATTCCGATTTCCTTGCCGATGAGATATCCGCAAACAGCCGGAAGGTAATCAGCAACACCCGCAGTGGAAGCATGAGCGCGGTGAGCCGTACCGAATGCGTCATTTACATAAAGCTCTGCAAGGGATGCAAGCTCCTTTGCAAAAGCCGGATCATTCTTTTCTTCTTCCTTGTGGTAACGGACATTTTCAAGAAGCATAACTTC
Source organism: Oscillospiraceae bacterium (assembly GCA_017398225.1). Classification (GTDB taxonomy): domain Bacteria; phylum Bacillota; class Clostridia; order Oscillospirales; family JAAYXM01; genus SIG480. The sequence goes on from JAFQGO010000199.1 coordinate 4,242, forward strand.
GCCGTCGGAAAGAGAAGCCGCAAGTGCCTTTGCACTTTCACCGATAACATCGGAAGCCATCTTCACTTCGATGCCGAGATGCTCAGAAAGGCGAGTTGCAACCGGAGCAAGGGAGAACTTCGGGTTAACCTCACCCTTCGGACGTCCGAGGTGAGAACAAAGAATGACGCGAGCGCCGTTCTCGATAAGATATTTGATTGTAGGAAGTGCGGCAACGATACGCTTATCATCTGTGATAGCGCCTGTGTCATCCTGCTTGACGTTGAAGTCGCAACGGACGAGGACACGCTTGCCGTGGGGGTTTATGTCTTCGATGGTCTTTTTGTTGTAGTTCATGATATATACCTCCGTAATTAATTTTATTGTTATTTAATTGACATATTATATATTATAACACATAATACACGAGTATTACACTGTTATTTTAACTATATTTCATTATTTTCATAACATTTTTTTGTGATTTTGCGAAAATCTTCATTATTCGACGATGTTGTGAAGGCTTCCCGTCATCTGCATATTTTCAAAGCCGACGCAACGCAAAGCTTCATATATAATAACAGCAACGGAGTTCGACAGGTTAAGTGACCGCAACGTCGGAAGCATCGGAATACGGATGCACGTATCCGCGTTTTTTGCAAGAAGAGGCTCGGGAAGTCCTTTTGTTTCCTTGCCGAAGATGAAATAATCCCCCTCGCGGTACTTGAAATCAGTATAAGTATGCGATGCCTTCGTCGTGCAAAAAAAGAAACGACCATCGGCATTCTTTTCAAAGAAATCGTCAATGCTGTCATACAGCGTAATGTCAAGGTGTTTCCAGTAGTCAAGTCCGGCGCGGCGAAGCTGGCGGTCGGAAATGTCAAAACCAAGAGGGCGGACAAGATGAAGCGCCGCGCCCGTAACGGCACAAGTGCGCGAGATGTTGCCCGTATTCGCGGGAATCTCAGGCTCTACAAGGACAATATTGAACACAGGCGCACCTCCGAAAGATTTCACGCGCCGCGCCACGCGGTTTTCCCGCGAGCCCGACACCGTATTATTTTATGACATTTTTACAGATTTTGCAAGACTTTTTTGGAGATTTAAGAAAAAAAACGGCGAATTTTTTTCAAAATTCATCCAAACAATAAATTATTGATAAATCAAGCGCTTTTTTCGCAAAAAATCATTGACAAACGAACTTTACGGTGGTATAATTTTTTAAAACCACGAAAAAGGAAGTAATTAATATGGCAATCACGGCATCCGTTTCTGCAATATTTTACTACTTTTACTTTTACTTTTTTAGCTTTAAAAAGTAAAAGTGATTTCTGGTGCTTAAAAAGTTTTTGAATTTGAAAGCTTTGCAGTAGATATCACTACTGTAAGGCTTTTTTTGTTGGAGGTAATGAAAATGATAGCAGTTCTCAGACGCGATGT
>JAFQGO010000019.1:0-2500 GCA_017398225.1 Oscillospiraceae bacterium
TCTGCCATATTAATCATATTGCGGACAAGGCGGTTTGTCGTCGCGCACGAGCCTGAGAAGCAGCTTCTGTCCGGAACCTTTGCAACGCCGTCCTCGATAATAACATCAGTAAAGCCATACGTTTTTTCCGCGCCGTCCGGAAGTCCGGCAAAACGGGTTGCATCCGTAACAATTGCTATGCGGTCAAGCCCCTTGTGCTTAACGGCAAACTTGAGAAGCGATGCCGGCAGGTGCTTTCCGTCCGCGATAAGCTCAACGTCCATACCGTCCAACATATATGCTGCCTCGACGATACCTGCGTAGCGATATGCATTCTTGCGGTGAACAGTGCTTGTGCAGGAATAAAGGTGTGTTACGCAGTTGAACCCGAGGTCATACATCTCCATAATGCAGTCGTAGTCTGCGTCGGAGTGACCGATCGAGAGCTGAATACCCGCGTCGCGGCAAGCACGCGCAAATTCCTTTGCGCCCGGAAGCTCCGGTGCCGCACTCCAACGGTTTATCATATCGCCGTAACGCTCAATGAGCATTGTGTATTCTTCTTTATCAAAATCGCGGATAAGCGGACCCTGTGCTCCCGCCTGATTCCTTGAAAAATACGGTGCCTCCATATGAATACCGGGGATGTATGCGCCCTTGGTATTCTTTTTTTGCACCTCACGGAAGTTCTCGAACATCTTGACATAATCCTCGGTCGACTTTGCAGATGCGGTGCCAAGAAGTGTGGTTGTTCCGAACTTTGCGTGATTTTCTGCCATGATAAGCGCATCCTCGACGCTGTCCTCAAAGCGCGTTCCGAAGCCGCCGTGAATATGGATATCAATAAAGCCCGGAGAGATATACTTTCCGCCCGCATCGTGAAGCACGTCATATTCGCGCTCGTCATGCGTTACGGCGATAATTTTGTCGTCCTTAGTATAAACGGAAACACCGTCAGCAATTGTGTTGCCGAGAATAACCCTGCCGTTTGTAAACTTATGTATCATATTAATCACATCCAATTAATAATTTCATATGTATAATAATACAAACCTGCAGAAAAAGCAAGCTTTTTCCGTGTGTTATTTCAAAGAAGCAAGATAGTCCACAAACATCGCAACAATGTCCATGTCGTGCGTAGCATAAAGCATACGCGAGCCGACAACATCCTCAATCTCGTTTATAACCGGCTTTCCGTTATGGTACATTATATCAATGCCGCAATAGTCAAACGGCAAAAGCTTGCAAACACGCTCTGTAAGGGAGCGCTCGGCATCGGAAAGAGCTTTTGCCTCAACCCTTCCGCCGAGGGAAAAGTTTGAGCGAAAATCCCCATCCGCACTGCGAAGCACCGCCGCAACCGGCTCACCGCCGAGAATGTATACGCGCATATCCCGTCCTGTTTCAGTGGCGAGCGGCTGGATAACATATTCATCCGGCGCGATTTTTTCACGAGCCTGTGCATATTCCTCATCGTTATGGATTAACGTAACGTTTGCCCCGCCGTGTCCGCAGCATGGCTTTATAACCGCCGGATATTGCTCAATTTCCGGCGGAGTGTCCTCCGGCAGCGCAGAAACCCACGGTATTACGGGGATGTTGTTTGCGTGGAGAAATTCATATGTCCGCGCCTTGTTGTTGCAAATTTCAGAAACGCGCGCAGAGTTTACGCACCGCACACCACGCTGCTCAAGCTTTTTCGATACATCCGGACGCATTGCGCGCACTACCGCAAGGTCAGGTTTTCCTTCGGGAAGTCCGTCATCACACAAAACTGGAATAAATTCAATATTCCTCGATTTTCCGCGCGCGATGTGCATATTGATATACTCGCGGTTGCGCTCTGCCCCCGCCTTTTCATATACAAGCCATACTGTCATCTGTCAGATATTCTCCTTTACTGATAATCTTGTTTGCGATAATACCCCCGCTTCGCGGGGGTATTATCAGTTACATTTGCCTATAATATGCTCTGCAATGCAGGCTGCAAGGTCAACGCCCGTGCAATCATATGTGCTTTTGAAATGAGCGTTTGAATTGACCTCACACAAAAGCGGGCCGTACTTTCCGAAAAGAATATCTATACCTGCAAAGTCAAGTCCCAATCTTTCAGCTGCCTCAAGTGCAAGCTCACATTCTGCATCACTCGGCGAATACGGCAGTGTGCTACCACCGAGAGTGACATTGCTGCGGAAATCTCCGTTTTTGCTCTCGCGAAGCATTGCCGCGCACACCCGCCCGCCTACCACATTTATGCGGATATCGCGCCCGAAGCTTTCCTCTATAAGCTCCTGAAAAAGAAGCGGCACGCTCTGATGTTCGGTTGTGATTTTCAAAAGCTCGTCGAAATCACGCGCAAGATATACCTGCGCACCGAATGAGCCGCAAACCTCCTTAACCACAATCGGAAAACCAAGCCTTGCGGCAACGGACGTGAGAAACGACGTATCGGTAAACCCGATATTCGGGAACGTCATCGGTGCTATTATTGTTTTGGGACATGGAATATCGCCGAGTGCAA
>JAFQGO010000200.1:0-8604 GCA_017398225.1 Oscillospiraceae bacterium
GAAAAAATAGGCGGCGAAGGAACGATTGAGGCACGCATTCCTGCAATGATGAGAATGTTTGCAAAGTACGGCATTGATATACGCAAGGAGCCTATTCTTGTATTCCCGACTCTGCACTACCAGAACGGCGGACTTGATATCACGCCTGACTGTATGACAACAAATATCAACAATCTCTTTGCCGCAGGCGAGGTTGTCGGCGGAATTCACGGCAGAAACCGTCTTATGGGTAATTCTCTTCTTGATATCATTGTTTTCGGACGCAGTGCCGGTCAGAGTGCGGCAAAAGCCGCGAAGGAAGCAAAGCCCGGAAAGCTTACGCTTGCGCATATCGAAAGGTTTGCGCAGGAGCTTGACTCTGCAGGTATCTTCACCGATACCGTCTCTCCCAAGCTTTTACCGAATTATACAATGCAGGAAAATATATAAGCTCTTTGACGGATATAAAGAACAGGGACTGTAAAAACACTTTGGAACACAAAAAGGCTATATAATTCAAGGGGTTGCAGCTAAATGAATTTTGTTGCAATCCCTTCATTAATTGGCGTTTATCTGCTCAAATGTTATTTTTTCATGTTATGTTTTAAAAATTAATTGCAAAAAGCGTGTTTTCAGGCTGAAGTCAGTTTGAAAACACGCTTTTTAATAATATTATATTTTTTGTATTACAAAATATCATCCGGAGCGGAGATGCCAAAAAGCTCGTCGGCAGCTATTTGCGCCGCGCCTTGTGCGGACTGAGCGGAGGCAACAAACACCTTCTTAAACTCCGGCGTTTTCATTGCAAGACGCGCGGTGTGCGAAACCGCAAGGTCAATTGCGGCGTTATACATCGGCTCTATCTCAAAAAGCTCTGATGCGTTCACGATAATGAGCTCCGGCTCAAACATCATAATGAGATTAATTATCGCCGCGCTCATATATCCGCAGGCTTCATCGATTACGCGGCGGGCGATTTTGTTTCCGCCGCACGCGCGCTTATGTATATCTGAAATCGGCACAGGCTCGCCGGAAAGCTCTTCATAGCGCAACTCAATATATCCGACACTGCAGACATTTTCAAGACAGCGAAGCTCACGATCCGCGGCAGAAATTACCGTATGCCCGAATTCCCCCGCAACAGCGGCATTTATCTCTCCGTCATATGCATTTATTATACCTATTCCGTCGGAGGACATATCAAGGAAAACGATATTCTTATGCATTTCATCATTCAGCGCGCGAATCGTCCACAAGCCTTTTGTTTTTGTGTTGTTGGATATGTAAACCGGAACACCGCAGCTCTTTTCAAAACGAGTTTTCACATCAACTCTGTCCCAATCCATAACGCTTGAGCTGACTTTTCCGTCCGGAGAAACGTGACCGGACACTGCAAAGCCTATTGCCTTTACATCCGCACGCTTGCCAATAACGGACAAAACCCGCTCTTCAATAACAGAAAGCACTTTATCAGCCGTTTCTTTCTTGGATATCGCGACGCTTTCGCTCTCTAAAATACCGCCGACAAGGTCGGTGATTGAAACGGTTGCTTCATCCGGCTCTATATTTATTGCGATGATTGAATATGCGCTTGCATTAAATTCAAGCATAACCGCGCGGCGTCCCGCGCCCGCGTTTTTTATTCTTCCGGTTTCCGTAACGAGGTTTGAATCAATAAAAAAGTTTATTATATTAGTTATGGAGGAAAGACTCAGCCCCGTAATCTTTGCCAGCTCATTTCTCGACACCGGGCTGTTCTTACGAATAAAGCTGAGTGCCTTCTCACGGTTGAGCTTTTGCATAAACCTGACGTTTCCTACATTATCAAACATATCTATCCCCCCTGTTCTTTTCATATATAATAACATAGAACCGAAAAAAACACAAATAAAATATTAATTTAATGTGTTGCAATATTTTTTGTAATTTTTTGCGGTAAGTATGCAATTTCTTCTTGTAAGCCGAAAAAAAATATGTTATAATATTGTTGAATAAGTGTATTCAATTTATTAAGATATTAACCGGAGGTTCTTATGGTCGAGTTTGTCACCAAAGAAACGCTTGAAGAATATGAAGCTTTTGTTGCCGCGCATCCTAAGGGGCATTTCCTTCAGTCGCATGCCTGGAGCAAGCAAAAGCCCGAATGGACCTGGGAAGGAATAATAGTCCGCGCTGAAGACGGAGCTATCCGCGGTGCAATGTCTGTTCTTATCCGCCGCGCTCCCTCGCTTCCCTACAGCATTATGTATGCGGCACGCGCCCCGGTATGTGACATTCACGACAAAGAGACTCTCGCAGAGCTTTTAGACGGCGCAAAAAAGCTTGCATCAAAGTACCGCGCATATGTTTTCAAGCTTGATCCCGATGTTGTTCTTACCGACACTGAGTTTGCAGATATTATGACAAGCCTCGGCTTCCGCCACCGCGAGACGGGAAAGAACTTTTCAGGCATTCAACCTCGCTTCGTTTTCCGTCTTGATGTTGAAGGCCGCGATACAGAAGAGCTTATGGCATCCTTCCATTCAAAAACACGCTACAATATACGTGTTGCAGAACGCAAGGGCGTTGAGGTTAAGCTTTGCGGACTTGAAGCAGTCGGCGATTTTTCCGACATGATGCTTGAAACAGGTGTACGCGACGGCTTTGTTGTAAGAAACCGCGAGTATTTTGAAAATATGCTCAAAAACCTCGGTGAGAATTGCAGACTCTATATGGCATATTCCGGTGATATCCCGATTGCCGGCACTCTTGCGATACATTACGGCGACAAGGTCTGGTATCTGTACGGCGCATCGTCGAACAAATACCGCAACTTTATGCCTAACTACCTGCTTCAGTGGCATATGATACAGTGGGCGGTAGAGCTTGGATGCCGCGTCTACGACTTCCGCGGCGTTTCGGGAGATCTTTCAGAAGATAATCCCCTCTATGGCTTATACCGCTTTAAAAAAGGCTTTAACGGTGACCTCGTCGAGTTTTGCGGCGAATATGATTATATATTCAACAAAACGATCAACTTTATGATCGAAAAGGGCGAATTTATCTACAGAAAGCTTCGCAAGCAGCTCTTTATGTTAAAGCATCACAAATAGAGAAAAGATGTGTTATAAATGACTTCATTTATCATTGAACGAGAAAAGATTGAGCAGAACGCGCGGGAAATTATTTCCAGAGCCGGTGATGCAACCGTTTTTGCGGTTGTTAAAGGACACGGCTACGGCTTCGGTCTTTCGGAATATGTTTCCATTCTCCACACCTGCGGCATACGGCACTTTGCCGTGACGGATGTTTCCGATGCCCTCGAGATAAAGAAAACGGAGCTTCCCGATACCGATATTCTTATGCTTCGCTCAACAGCTCTCGCTGATGAAGTCTCATCCCTTATTGAAAACGATGTTATTCTGACAATAGGCAGCACGGATGCAGCTGTTGCCGCGAACAGGGTTGCTCTTGAAAAAGAGAAGCTCGCCCGCGTTCATATAAAGGTTGACACCGGTATGGGGCGCTACGGCTTTGCTCCTTCCGACCCGGAGCAGATTGTTTCCGTGTATACAAGCTTTCCGTCACTTTCTCCCTGCGGTATTTATACCCATCTGACATCGGCTTTTAAAAGCCGCCGGGTAACAGAACGTCAAACTGACACTTTTCTCTCACTCTGCAGTGAGCTTGAAGCACGCGGCATTGATTGCGGTATGGTTCATTTTGCCAACTCCGCATATCTTTTCAGATTTCGTGAGCCGCTCGGGAATGCAGTAAGAATAGGCTCTGCATTCACCGGCAGAATCGCATGCAAGACGAGAAGAAGCGGTCTTTCAAGGGTCGGGCATCTTGAGAGCAACGTATGCGAAATACGCTGGCTGTCCCCCGGTTCGACAGTGGGATATGGCGGTGCATATACCGCAAAGCGCGCTGTAAAGACAGCTGTTATTCCTGTCGGATACGCTGACGGTTTTTGCACAGAAAAGGCAAGAGATACATACAGATTCCGCGACGGGATTTTCTATGTTCTCTCCGATATAAAGCGTATTCTCTCACGAAAGCGCGTATACGTAAAGATAAACGGACGGCACGCAAGGGTGCTCGGTCACATAGGTATGACGCACACGGTCTGCGATATCACCGACATTCCCTGCGAAATCGGCGATACGGCAGAGTTTGACGTAAACCCGATTTACGTTTCAAGAGATATTTATAAAGAATTTATTTAGACAATTTGTAATGAATACGGATTTTCCGTTTCAAATATAAATGCCGGGAGGTAATTGATTATGAAAATGGTAATGGCAATCATCAACGCGGACGACGCTCATACAGTCGTTTCCAATCTCACAAAGTCCGGTTTTTCCGTCACGAAGCTTGCAACGACGGGCGGATTTCTTAAGACAGGTAACACCACAGTTCTTGTCGGTGTTGATGACGAAAAGCTTCAGGATGTCCTTGACATCATAAACAAACACTCACACAGCAGAAAGCAGCTTGTTCCTGCTACGGCAGAATTCGGCATCGGTATGATACCCACGGTTCCGGTTGAGGTTTCCGTCGGCGGCGCAACCATCTTCGTTATGGACGTTGAGCGCTTTGAAAAAATCTAACTGATGAATTTTGACGGTTTTTACGGAAACGAGCGCGCAAAAGCGTATCTTGACTCTGCTTTTGCGCGCAACGCCCTGCCCCACGCTCTCCTTATTTCCGGCGAGCGCGGAATAGGAAAAAAGACGCTTGCCAACATCCTCGCGCGGGCAATAGTATGCGCCGGGGAGTCCGCACCTTGCGGCAAATGCGATGCATGCTATAAATCCGAAAAGGGGTTTCATCCCGATATCATAAGCATTGATGCAGAAAAGCTGAAGTCTGACGCCGCAAAATACGGCATCATTCCAAAAAAAGACGGACTCATCCATGTAATACGTGAGCTTAAGCTCAATGCCCTTCTGCGCCCGAACGACGGTGAACGAAAGGTATATATAATAGACAATGCAGGAACACTCAGCCATGACTGTCAGGATGCTCTTTTAAAAATATTGGAAGAGCCTCCCCTCTTTACATTTTTTATAATTCTGTGTTATAATTTAAGTGATTTGCTTCCGACGATAGTGTCAAGAGCCGCGCATATTGCGCTCTCCCCTCTTTCGGATTCGGATATGCTGTCCGTCATAAACAAAAATCTGCCCGGCATTTCCGGTGCCGAGCGCGATGAACTTATAAAAACGAGCGGAGGTATTTGTTCCTTCCTCGTTTATGAAAAAGACAATGACTGCACAGAAGCCGCGGTAAATATAGCAAAGGCTCTTCTTACCGCAGACGAGCTTGAAATTTTCCGTGCAATATCAGTTCTCGATAAACGCGACCGCGACGGTGCGTCTGAGGTATTTGACGAATTGTGCATTCTTTTCCGCGATGCATGTGTTATTTCATCCGGTGCAAGAAGCACATTGATATCGCATGACAAATCAGGAATATCAGAAAAGCTTGCGGCGATTTTCCCGCCGAAAGTTTCTTGCAGCATTATCGACCTTTTAACAAACGCAAAGGTCTCATGTATGCGTAACGTAGGTTTACCGCACATAACCGGAGACCTTATATGTAAACTTGCAGATACAGCCGCAAAGGCGGCTTTGAAAGGATAGATTAAATTTTGAAGGAAATAATCGGTGTACGTTTCCGCGACGGCGGAAAAATATATTCATTCGACCCCGGCTCTATTTCCCCGCGTTCCGGCGACAAAATCGTTGTTGAAACCGCGCGCGGGCTTGAGCTTGGCATTGTGGCCGATGAACGGCACATCGTCGAGGATGAAAAGATTATCGCACCGCTTCGCAAGGCTGTCAGGATGGCAAACCCCGTTGACCTTAAAACCGCCGCAGAGCTTCGCGACCGCGAAAGAAAAGCTGTGGTAACCTGTCAGGAAAAAGCTGATGCGCATAATCTTGAAATGAAGATAATCAATGCAGAATGCTCTTTTGACGGTTCTAAGATCATATTTTACTTTACCGCAGACGGAAGAATTGATTTCCGTGCACTCGTAAAAGACCTTGCTTCCATATTCAGAACAAGGATTGAGCTTCGCCAGATAGGCGTGCGCGACGAAGCAAAAATGCTTGGCGGTCTCGGCATATGCGGCAGACCGTTCTGTTGCGCAAGCTTCCTTGATGACTTTCAGCCTGTTTCTATAAAAATGGCAAAAGACCAGAATCTTTCGCTCAATCAGGCTAAAATTTCAGGCACCTGCGGCAGACTTATGTGTTGCCTTAAATATGAGCAGGATGCTTATGAAGACCTCATCCGCACTACGCCGCGCGTAGGCGCTGCCGTTGACACTCCCGCAGGTCCGGGAACCGTCTCCGACGTCAGCCTTATCTCAGGCAAGCTTCGGATTAAAATTGAGAACGCTGCGGATGAAGTCATTTTTAAAACCTTTGACAAATGCGATGTATGCCCTCGCGGTGCAGACGGATGCCCACACGCCCAAAACGCTGCGGCTTCCGCAAAACGTGCAAAAAAACATATGAAAGCCCCCGCAAAAACTGCGGAGGCCTCTGACAACCAATAAGTATTATCAATAATATCTTCTTCTGCGGCGGCGCTTGCGCTTGTTATACTGTATAACATAAATGACATAGCAAACTATTGCAAGAAGAACAACTGCAACGGCAATTAATGCATACGGGCTTTGGACAATATCCTTTATTTTGTTTATCGCATACGCGATTATCGACCGTTCCACATCATCTGCCGCTACCAGAGGAAGTGTTATATATTCGCGATCCTCATATTTCACAAGTACCGAACCTATCTCGTCACCTTTTTTTATCGGTGCTTCAAGCTCCCGGGCGGCGTTCGGAATAAGCTCAACCTTATCTGCGGCAAAATCACGCGGCATAAGGACGGCGTAATCCTCAGGTGTGTGAGCTACAACATAGTCACGGTGCTTTGCCGATCTTACATGAACCTCACACACAGGCTGATTGGACGAAAGAAGAGTTGCTTTTCTGAAATTTTCGAATCCCCACACTAAAAGCTTCTTGGATTCTGTAAAGTTCCCTTTCTTCCCTTCTGCATCCTTCCCGGCACCAAGGACAACCGAGATAAGCTCTGTACCGTTATATTCGGCACTTGCCGCAAGGCATAATCCTGCAGGCGTTGTACTTCCGGTTTTTAAGCCGTTTGCACGCGAATATTTGTACCCGAGCTCCTTGTATCGTGATATAAGCGAATTTGTTGTATAAAAGAACCGTTCCTCACCGATATTGGTTGCCGGAATAGTCGCCTGTTCCATCGCGCAGATTTCGCGAAGGCGCGCGTACTTTCTTACCTCCATTGCGATTTTCGCAACATCACGGGCGGTTGTGTAGTGGTTCTCATCATGCAAGCCGTTTGTGTTCACAAAGTTTGTTCCCGCAAGACCAAGCTCTGCGGCGCGGCTGTTCATAAGCTCTACGAACGCCGGAACACTTCCCGACACGCGCTCAGCAAGAATGTTTGCAGCCTCATTTGCGCTTGCGACAAGCATACAGATTAACAGGTTATCGGCAGACATTTCCTCTCCCGGCTTTATACCGACCGTGCTTCCCGCATCAGAAAGGCCTTCAAACGCACTTTTGTTTGCGGTTATCACCTCACTTAAGTCAGGAAGCTTTTCAACGACGAGCAATGCCGTCATAAGCTTTGTGATACTCGCAGGGTACTGCTTTGTATCCGCATTTTCCCCATAAATTTCGTGGCCATCGGTTGCATCTATCAAAATAGATGCCTTGGAGTTTACATCCATCGTCTCTATTGCACCGGCAACGCACGAAAGTGCAGCTGCGCATACAAGCAACAGAGAAATCAAACGCATCAGTTTCATTTCTTTTCCTCTCTTAAAACTTGTTTTCTATATTATAACAGAAAATTTTGAAATTAACAATATCCGAAATTTGACCGGTGATTATTTATGAAGCTTTTATTCCACGAAAAGATTCTCGTAGCTGCAACACTTTTATTTGTCGGCTTTGTCTTTATTTTCAATACAGTTCGCGCTCCGACACTAAATGTTGTTTCCGGCTCTATGTCTCCTGCCACTCCGTATCTTATAAATATCAACACCGCCGATATAGAAGAACTTGATACTTTAGAGGGTATCGGCGAAAAAACCGCAGAGGCAATCATCAGCTACCGTAATAAAAACGGTGCATTTAAAACAGTAAATGAGTTGTGCGAGGTTTCCGGCATCGGAGCATCCACACTTGATAAAATAAAAGAATATATCAAAGTTTAACTGGGGGTTATCATAATGAGAATACTTGTAGTTGACGACGAAAAAATCATCGTTAAAGGTATAAAATTCAACCTTGAAAATGAGGGTTTTGATGTTGAAACAGCATATAACGGCGAAGATGCACTTGAAATTATCAAGAATGTGCATCTTGATCTTGTCATCCTTGATCTTATGATGCCTAAGCTCGACGGACTTGAAACCTGCCGGCGCATCCGTGAGTTTTCAACCGTTCCCATTATAATGCTTACTGCAAAGAGCGAGGACACGGACAAGCTTCTCGGTTTTGAATACGGTGCAGATGACTATATCACAAAGCCATTCAATATCCTTGAGCTTAAGTCTCGCGTCCGTGCAATTCTGCGCCGTTC
>JAFQGO010000201.1:0-7763 GCA_017398225.1 Oscillospiraceae bacterium
CGTAGCAACCGATGGACGTTCTGTGAATGATATACGGATTTTTCTTCACGCCGTCTGCATCAACATATTCCATACCAAACTTCTCAGCGAGCATCTGGTCAATCTGAATGGTGATGAGCGTGTCTTCCTTTCCGAATACGTTCTTGATCTGGATGTCAAGCTTCGGACCGTAGAACGCGGCTTCGCCGACACCCACCTTGTACGGGATTTCGAGGTGGTTGAGAATCTTCTCCATCATATCCTGAGCCTCGTTCCACTGTTCCTCCGTGCCGATATACTTTTCACGGTCATCGGGATCCCACTTCGAGAAGCGGTAGGAAACATCTTCATAGAGACCTAATGTTTTGAGCATATAAATCGCAAGCTCAAGGCAGTTCTTAAACTCATCCTCAAGCTGCTCCGGAGTACACATAAGGTGACCTTCGGAAATCGTGAACTGGCGGACGCGGATAAGACCATGCATCTCGCCGGAGGATTCATTACGGAAGAGCGTTGAAGTTTCACTCAGGCGCATCGGGAGATCGCGGTAGCTTCTGCCGCGGTTGAGAAATGCCTGATACTGGAACGGGCAGGTCATCGGACGGAGCGCAAACACTTCTTTGTCCGTCTCCTCATCGCCCATTATGAACATACCGTCCTGATAGTGATCCCAGTGACCGGAAATCTTGTAAAGGTCACTCTTTGCCATAAGCGGGGTTTTTGTAAGAAGCCATCCGCGCTTCTGCTCCTCATCTTCAACAAATCTCTGGAGAAGCTGGATTATTCTTGCGCCCTTCGGGAGAAGAATCGGAAGTCCCTGACCGATAACCTCACTCGTTGTGAAAAGCTCAAGCTCACGGCCGAGCTTGTTGTGGTCGCGCTTCTTTGCTTCCTCGCGCTGCTCGAGATACGCATTAAGCTCATCCTTGCTCTGGAAAGCCGTAGCATAAATGCGCTGGAGCATCTTGTTCTTCTCATCGCCTCTCCAATATGCACCTGTTGCGCTGAGAAGCTTATATGCCTTTATCTTGCTTGTGTAGTTTACGTGCGGGCCTGCGCACAGGTCAACAAACTCGCCCTGCTTGTAGAAGGAGATTACCTCGCCCTCCGGAAGTGCCTCGATAAGCTCAATTTTGTACGGCTCATCGCGCATAAGCTCAAGTGCCTCATTCTTCGGAAGCTCAAAACGCTCAATTTTGAGGTTTTCCTTTGCGATTTTCTTCATTTCGGCTTCTATTTTCTCAAGGTCCTCCGCCGTAAACGGAGCGGAGGTATCAAAGTCATAATAAAAGCCGTTGTCGATAGCGGGACCTATCGCAAGCTTAACCTCGGGGAAAAGTCTTTTTACTGCCTGTGCCATAACGTGCGAGGCACTGTGGCGCAAAATCTGCAGTTCGTTCATTTCTGCCATTTCTGTCATCCTTTCATATATAAATAATAAAAAACACCCTTATCCGCAGACGTTACCACGGATTAAGGGTGCACAAGTGCACGGTTCCACCTTAATTTTCACTCATTTCCCATTAACGCAGGCTCACGGCAAAGAATACTTATTTTCCTCCCTGCAGCTCAGGAGCGGTCTTCACCAATGCAAAGCACCGGATGCTCACAGCAAAGACGGAAGATTCCGTCAGTACATCCTTCTCTGAATGCTCCGCGAAGGGCTACTCTTTCCTTCACAGCTTTTGTGCTCTTATTTTATCAAAACAAGTGTTGTTTGTCAAGAGAAATTTGTGGTGTCCCCGCTTTGGCACATTTCATATTCTTTTTTTGATTCTCTGTTTTATATCTTGGTAATCTGATCTATCGCATACAACGGCAGATTAACGAGACCTTCTTCTTTTTGGAAATCTGCCATAGATGTACGAACGGAAACTTCGGGAGAGAATTTTTCCCGGTAAGTCTTAAGACTTTTGGCTCTGAGGTTGACTTCTGCCTTTGCTTCAACAGGAACGATCATCTCGCCCGTATCTATAACAAAGTCCACCTCGCAGGAACCCCTGTCGTTAGTGTAATAGTAAACATCCAAATCCCGGATGGTTTTTAACTGCTGACAAACATACTGTTCAGTAAGAGCCCCCTTAAACTCAACAAAAAGATCGTTTCCGTCAAGCAGAGTACGCTGACGAAGTCCTGCCATGCAACCAAGGAGTCCAACGTCTACCACAAACAGCTTAAATGCTTTCAAGTCCTCATATGCCCGCAAAGGGATTCCTGCTGTATTTACACGGCTGACTTTATGAACAAGGCCGCAATCGCAAAGCCACATAATTGCGGTTTCGTAGTCCTTTGCACGAGCACCTTCACGAACAAGACCGTAGACAAACTTCTTGTTTTCTTTCGCCAACTGAGATGGTATGCTGTTCCACAGCATACGGAGTCTCGGCACGATTTCGTTGGGAGCATGTTTGGAGAAATCCTGTTCGTAGGCTACAAGGATTCGCTTTTGGATTTCGCGAACCTCGTTGAAATCTTTATTCTCTGCAAAGCTTTGCACAGCTTCAGGCATACCGCCAACAAAGTAATAGTGCTTCAAAGCATCAATATATGTCTGCTTAAAGCTTGTAATCATCCGGAAGTCTCGCTCATCAAGCAGTTCGGCAAATCGTTCTTTATCAGTTGCCATCAAAAACTCCCTGAAAGAAAGAGGATACAATTTCAGGAAATCGACCTTACCCACAGGGAAAGACGTGCCTTGATGTAAGGCAATACCAAGCAAAGAGCCGGCGCATACAATATGATACTGCGGCGCATTTTCACAGAAATATTTAAGAGAACTGAGTGCTCTTGGAACTTCCTGGACCTCATCAAAAATCAGCAAGGAATTTTCAGGGTTGATTTTTCGTCCTGCATACAGTTCCAATCCCATAATTAAACGTTCCGTATCCAAATCAGAAGAAAACAGCTCTGCCATTCTCGAATTGGAGTCAAAATTTATATACACGGTATCGGCATACGCCTGTCTGCCAAACTCCTTCATAAGCCAAGTCTTACCAACCTGACGAGCACCTTCGATAATTAAAGGTTTGCGGCGTTCGCTTTGTTTCCATTTCAATAGTTTTTCCATAGCAATTCGGTACATACGCGCACCTCCGTCATTATAATACAAATATATTATAGCATACAGTTACAAAAAATACAACGAGTTTCAGGTAATTTGGCACACTTTTTACATCGAATTTTGCAATTTATCTTTCCCCGCTTTGGCACATTTCATCAATAAATGCCTTTGCCGCGCGGGTGAGATATCTGTTCTTTTAATTGAGACTTTCCTCGGTGTTTTCTCATAAATTGACAAGGGCTTAACTAAGCTTGACAATGGATTCTGTTGTGCTATACTAAAGTTACAAATCGTGTTTTCACGATAAAAAATATTATTACATAAAGGTGGAAAATGCTATGCTGGTAAAGAAAATTGACATTCATGTTCACACATCCTGGGAGGATGATATGCCGCGTTTTGACGGCTCAAATTATGCAACTCCCGAAGAACTCCGCGAGATATAGGCAACCGCGACGGATATCCAACCGGCAAAGTCACCCCCGGCGGACGCGTGGTTGAGCTTATGAGAAAATATCCCAATCTCCACGGCGATATGTCGGCAGGAAGCGGGCAGAACGCCATTATGCGCGACCCGGAGTTTGGGTATAAGTTCCTTGAAGAATTTAAAGACCGCCTGTATTTCGGAACGGATATCTGCGTGCCGAATCAGGATGAAAGGCTCATTCTCACAAAATTCCTCGACGATGCGGTCACAAACGGTCACATTTCTCAGGACTGCTACAACAAAGTCTGCCGCGAAAATGCGCTCCGTCTCCTGAAAATGGATAAATAAAGCTTATGCCCTGCCAAAAATCCGGCAGGGCTGTTTGTTTCAGAATAATAATCCATTCGCAACAGCGAATGGATTATTATCAACTATTTTTGTTATATATGGCGGAGTCTCCAGAACCACTTATCCATATTCTTCTGGTTGAGGCGGTCTCCCTCTGCGCCGTTGCCGCTTACCCACACATCGGGCTTAACGCCGCGGCTTGCAAGAATTTCGCATACCTTTGCATTTATCGAGTCTACAATGAAAAGATTGATTATCGTAGATGCCGGACTTGCCTTATAGGTGCATCCCTCAATCGGAACGATGGCCTCACCTACCGGTGTGTAGTCGTTAATAACGATATCGGCAAGCTCATAGAGGCTTGCGCCCGACGGATGGCGGTTGTGCTGCTTGCGGTCAACCGTGTCTGTAAGCTCGGGGCAGGTGATTGCAATGAGCGGGATGTTGTTTGCGCGGCAGTAATTTGCGGTGTCGATGGTTACGGAGTTAATGCCATATGCGTTTATCTGAAGCATAACATCGCCCTCTTTTACGCGATAGTAGCGCATAACCTCGTTTGCATAGCCGACAACGCGCTCGTTCCAGCGTGTTGCGCCGTGCTCACACGAAAGACCGGGATCGAGAATTGCATTTGCACAGCAAAGATTACCTGCGCGATGGCACATCTCGATTGCAGCCATATTGGAATGACCGCCGGTTCCGAAAATATGGAACATACCGCCTGCCTGAATTGTATCGGCGATAACGGTTGCCGCTTTCTCGATGTTCTCAGACTGCTCTTTCACAACGCGGTCAAGCGTTGCAACAACTTCCTTGTAAAAAATCAATGTTGAATCCATTTTATATTTCTCCTTCACTTTTATATTACAGATGTCTTATTCTCGGCAGAAGCTCATCCTCGTAGCGCTTGTTGAGCTTGTCTCCGTCCGGCATATTCGCGCTCTGCCATACAGCGGGAGTTATCCCGTCGTTGAGAAGCTCCTGTGCCGTCTGCATCATAAGCAGATTTATTGAGAAGCAGTTTGCGTATGTAGAAGTAGAGCCCATTTTCTGTTCCATCCCCGGAAGCTTGATTATTGCATCTCCGAGCGGCAGGTGGTTGTCGATATACACATCAACAAGGTCAGACAAATTCTGTCCCGACGGGTGGCGGCTCGGCGCATCCTTCGGCACGGTATGTGCAAATGAGGTGGACGTGATTCCGATTGATTTTATCCCGCGCTCACGGCAGAGGAGCGCACTGTCCACCGTCATTGAGTTAATTCCGTAAGCGTTTACGATTATAAGAACGTCACCCTCGGTGAGACGGTAAGAATCAAACACCGCTTTTGCATAACCCGGTGTGCGCTCAACGATGTTGGAGCGCTTTGCGCCGTGGATAACGTTTGTTCCGGGATCGAGAATTGCATTTACGTGGACAAGGCCGCCCGCGCGCCAGAGAACCTCTTCAACGGCGATATTGGAGTGACCGCCCGGACCGATTACGTTGATAAGTCTCCCGTTTTTAATTGCGTCGGCGCAAAGACGTGCGCCGCGCTTTATGTTTTCTTCCTGAGTGCCGGCTATTTCCGTAACAAGCTTTATAACGCCGTCACGGTATTCCGATGCTATTGACATAACAAAAACCTCCAGTTATATTCTTATAAAATAAGAATATAACTTTACAGCCTTTTTGTCGCTTTTTTTCCTATCGGAGTTTTAAGATTTTCTACGATTTTTAAATATGATATATTTTTTTATAATTCACTGGACTTGCGCGCGAAAATAGTGTAAAATTAAATACAAGCTATATCAAGGAGTGAATAATTCTATGAATAAAAAGCTTATCATCGGAACGGCAACAGGCATTCTTTTGCTTGCCGCGATAATTTTCGCAATTATATTTATTTCCACTGCACCGGCAGGCGGTTCTGTGCAAGAACGAGAGGCCGCGGCACAGGCTCTCACAGACAGAGGCAAGCTTACAAAAGCGGCAAACACCTATAAGAGCATTCTTAAGGATGACAGTGCAAACAGGGACGCCGCAATAAAGCTTTCAGACGTATATGTACAAAAGGGCGATTTCGACAATGCCGCTGACAGCTTAAAGCAGGCTATCACACACGCACCTGATGACACAGAGCTTTATGATAAGCTTATGGGCGTATATTTTAAAAGCCGCGACAGCATTTCGGCATTATCGTTCATCGAGGATATTGATGACACGGAGCTTCGCCGCAAGTATCTTAATGCTGCATACGACAGAACAAGCGCAACCCCGCTTGCTATCGGAAACACCATGGGTAACCTTTCAAGCGGCGGTGTTCTCGCCTTTGCCGATGACACGGTTTTCTACTGTGATATTGCAAAGGGCAATTCTCTCTTCGCGCTGCGCGACGGAAAGAGCACGCTTTTATGCGACGGAAATGTTTCCGCTCTCAACATTGTCGGAGACTGGCTCTATTTTGTCGATAAAGCCCGCGATTATTCGATATTCAAAATGAAGCTTGACGGCTCGGAGCACACACGCGTGGCAGACGTTATGGCAACAAACCTTATCGTAATAGGCGATAAGATGTACTTCATCAACTGGAACGAGGAGTGCCGCGTATACAGTATGGACACAAACGGCAAAAACCTCACTCAGCTTTCGGATATCTCCACGGAGATGCTTTACTGCTACGGTACAAACCTCTACATCAACGACCGCAACGACGAGGCAAACTTCTACCGCCTTTCTCTCGACGGCAAAAGCAAAACGCTTATGGGATATGAGTCAGTATACTTCGTTTCCGGTTATGACAACAATCTTTATTTCAGGCAAGGCAATGACGAGCTTAACATCTGGCGTATGACAGCGGACGGCTCGGTGTATGAACCGCTTAATAACTCCCGCTCGGGCTACATCAACGTTTCCGACGGATACGTTTTCTTTGTTGACTTTGCCGACAACGGCTCCATAATCCGCATGAACGAGGACGGAAGCGGCGCGATAAAGCTCTGCAGCGACGGCGCGAACAATCTCTCCTCCGACGGTGAATATCTCTATTATTTCAGCGACTACAACGACAAAAAGCTTTACAGAATAAAAAAAGACGGCACGGAAAAAGAGTGCCTGAACTGACTTTATGAGGTGACTTTCCATGAACACAGTAAACCAGAACAAAAAAACATTTACCACGAGAAAAATAGTAATCATCGGACTATTTGTTGCTCTGAGCTATGTAATAAGCCTTTTTGAATTTCCGGTATTTCCCGCAACGCCGTATCTGAAGCTTGACTTCGGCAACGTTTTCATTCTTCTTACCGGCTTCCTCTTCGGCCCGCTATCCGGCATTATTGCCTGTGTGCTCAAAGAGCTTCTGTGCCTTATCGGTACAACAAGCGGCGGCGCAGGACAGGTTGCAAATGCACTTGTCACAATCGCATATATTATTGTTCCCTGCAGCGTGTATAAATACAAAAAAGGACTTAAAACCGTTATCCTCACGCTTATTATCGCGTGCTTTATCGGAACCGGCGCGGCACTTATTGCAAACCGCTTTGTTGTTTTCCCGCTTTATATGGGACAGAGCGCGGCATCCGTTTTTTCTGAAGTCTTCTGGTATGTAACGGCATTCAACGCAATAAAAACGCTTGCCGTGAGCACCGTAACTGTTTTGCTTTACAAACGTCTTTCGGTGTTTATCAAGCGGATTACAGCTTAACTAAAAACCGTAAAATACTAATCGTGCAATGAGTGGAGATATTAACTCCACCCATTGCACGATTACTTTATAACCGAAATTCTATGCCATTTCCTATCGACAGACCGTTTTTCATTATCAATATTCTGTAAGCAAAAAACCCATATACAACGGAATCGTGAGCATTCTGTCCTTTCTGCCGATGTTATACCCGCCGAGCTTGATTGCGCCGCTTACATGATACTTTTCGGGATGGGCGAGAATTGTTTTTACGCTCTTTGGA
>JAFQGO010000202.1:0-2993 GCA_017398225.1 Oscillospiraceae bacterium
AATACGCTTCCCAAGGAGGAACACATTTTTTGTCCTATCCAAGAGAAATTATACCATATATGTTTTCCTAATGCCATTGTTGAAAGCTGTATGCTATGAAAACATAGTCGAAAGACTATAACAAAATTATACTAGGAGGAACACAAATGAACAAGTGGAAAAAAGGCGCTGTGACGCTTGCATGCGATGAGCTTTATGAGTGCATTAAGGGCAAAAAAATTGCGCTTATGATGAACACCACCGCAATCGACAATGAGGGAAATCTTCTCATTGATGAGATTGTGAACAGGGGAGAGGCGAAGATTGAATTCTTCTTCGGTATGGAGCACGGTGTCCGAGGTGACCTTTATGCGGGCGATGGAAAGCTTTCCGATGTTGATGCGAAAACCGGTATAAAGATAGTCAATCTTTATGAATATCCGCGCCTTCAGCCTCCTGTTGAGTGGGTAGAAAAGGTTGATGCAGTTGTGTTCTGCGCACAGGATGTAGGCGTGCGCCACTGGACATACACTCCGTGGATGATGCTGCTTATTGAGACCTGCTCAAAAACGGGTTGCGAAGTGATTATTCTTGACCGCCCGAATCCTATCCGCGGAGATATCGTCGAGGGTGCGCCGGCAGAGCCGAAGTATGCGGGAACGCATCTTCTTTCGGGTTTTGAATATCCGCTCCGCCACGGAATGACGATAGGCGAGCTTGCACTTATGTATAACGATGTTAAGAACGTCGGCGCAAAGGTAACCGTTCTTAAAATGCAGGGCTGGAAGCGCGATATGTGGTATGACGAAACAGGTCTTGTATGGGTTCCGGGCAGCCCGAATATGCCGGATACGGACACTCCGCTTTTCTTTGCGGCAACGGGCCTTTTGCAGGCAGCAAACTTCTCACTTGGAATCGGGACCACAACTCCGTTTGAATTTGTAGGTGCTCCGGATTTTGACGGAGATGCGCTTGCACGTGAGCTTAATTCGAGAGGTCTTCCGGGGATTTACTTCATTCAGAAGTATTATATGGCTATGACGTACTTAAAGCCGACTGAAGGAAGCTCAAGAGAGCTTACGCTGTGCAACGGTGTTTATATGGTTATAAATGACCGCGATGAGTGGCGTCCGGTAGAAACTCAGTTCCACATTATGGATGCGCTCATAAAGCTCTTCCCGGATAAGGTCAATTTTGAGCATCACGGGCTTGCGCGTCCGAGAACGTGCACCGATAAGGTACACGATGCACTGAAGGCACGCGAAAGCGTTCTTCCGATAGCGGAGGAATGGAAGAGGGGTGCCGAAGAATTTAAAAAGACAAGAGAAAAATATTTGCTGTATTAAAAATGAAAAAGGTGCTGTAGCGAAATGCATTTTGCTACAGCACCTTTGTTGTAAATCCTTTTCGGTGAAATTACTGATTGTCATCCATGCGCAGGGATTTTGGATAATATTTCATTCTTCTCCGTGTTTGCTTGTCACTCTCAATGGCCTCCGGGCGCGTTTCGTACCTGAACTGAACGGGCGATATTCCCAAATGCTCGCGGAAAATATGGGTGAGGCGTGACTTGTCATAGAGCCCGGTGTCGGCTGCAATTTCGTTTAAGGATTTGTCGGTATATTGCAGAAGGTACTGCGCTTTTCTTATCCTGAGCCCGAGAAGAAATTCCTTGGTGGTGGTTCCGGTTACTTCTTTAAATGCTTTTGAAAAGTTTGTGCGGGACATCGCAGTGATTGCACATAAATCTTCACGCTTTATTTTTTCGTTTGAGTGAGTTGCGATATATCTTACAGCACGAAGGATGGCTTTGGCTTGTTCAATAACGAGCGGAGAATCTTTTTTTTGTGTAGGCTCGTGACAGAAAATTTTCATAAACTCACAAAAAAGGTCAGACAGCTTACGGAAATCCGGCTTGTTGTTCGGTGCAAGCTCCAGAAGAATGGCGCGGGCAAGCTTGTTTGTATTTTCTTTTTCGTGGCTTTCCAATATTGAGAATTCGGGAATTATACATCCGTTAAAATGCGCGTATTCCTTTGAATAAGAAAAGAATTCGACGTTTCTTTCGGTAAAGAAATCATCCGTGAAGGAAACAGAAAGCGCAACGGGGGTATCTTCCGAGTCGAGCGTGTTGATGGCATGCTCAGTAAAAGGGAGAACGATTACGCACGAGCCTGCGGTCTGGAGATATGTGTAACCGTTCACGGAATGGCACAGTGTTCCGCTGAGAACATACCATAACTGAACAAAGTCGTGATAGTGCAGTTGGTCCTTCTTTTTGTTGCACATACTTTCAATGGATATATTGTTTTTTCTGATAGCAGAGTCTTCGGGGGAGATTGAAGGGCGCTTCAATGTGTTTCACCTCGGCTTTTGCAAAATCCTTTTTAATTATAATATCACCAAAACAAGCAAAAGTCAAAAAAATAAATACAAGAATTGTGGACATTTTTACAACGGCTGTGGTAGATTGAAAGCTTGCTTTTAAGTTATTATATAGTTACCAAATTAAAACTGGAGGAATTTATCATGAAAAAGCTAATATCTATACTAATTTGCGCAGCGATGATTTTATCGCTTGTTCCCGCGGTGTCCGCGGCGGAGAGTGCTTCACTTAAGTATGAATTTACGAATTCGGCGCAGGGCGGAGACGGGACTGTGACGCCCGCGAAAAGCGAGTTTTATGGCTTTGCGGAAACCGGCAGCGAATGGCAGTTTGTGAATATGGTAAGTTACAGTGCCTGTGCGTTATATAGCACATATTTAAATTGGGGATTCGCAACCTCCGGCAAGCCGGAATATGACGGCGAGGATAAGATGACCGGTGCATATGCGATTGAGCTTGATATCCCGACGGCAGGCGTTTATACTCCCACTCTTGAATACAGAGCTGTTGCTGCAGGTGCAACTGCTGAGATATATCTTGTGGAAAAGAGCAAGTTTGAGGCAGGCACGTCCGGTGAGTATTATTTTAGTTATGATCCCGAAGCCACAGCTAAGGGCGGATATGATAA
>JAFQGO010000020.1:0-2679 GCA_017398225.1 Oscillospiraceae bacterium
AATTATCTCCCGGATACGAAAAGCCTGACGAAAGCACACCCTCACCGATTATATCGCACGGCTTTTCCGGAAGCGTTGCAAGCATAAAATCAAGACTTGCCGATATATCCCGCTCACGCAGAAGAACCTGCATATTCTCCGCACTCTTGCGGCTTCCCGTAAGTATCATGATACGGTTGCCGTCAAGAAGATGCTCCGATATTTCCGAGCACGCAAGCTCAAGATTCCCGCCGTAGCTTGGAAGCGTTCTTGCAATCATCGACAACACAGCTTTTGGCGAAATTCCGTATTCTGCACGAACAAAAGCTTCTAAAAAGACACTTTTCCGCTCGGAAATAAATTTCTTCACAAGCTCAAAATCCTCACAAAAAGCATCCGTTTCCGGCAAAAGAATACCGCTGAAAATAAGGCTTTTGACGTCATCCAGCTCGCGCTTACGCTCACGTCCCGCCGCATCACGGATTCGGTAATAATCGTCAACAAAAATTATCGTATCATCGGAAATATAATCAAGAGCGCAATGATGTTCCGGATAAATGAGGTTAAAATATCTGTCCCTTGCACGAAGCGGAAGTCCGTTTTCAATAAGCTCTATATCCGTTTCAAGCGTTTTGATCATCCGCTCATTCTTTTTCTTTCTCCTCTGCTCACGGGATAATGCCTCCCTAAGCGCATCGCCAAGCTCAGAATATGAATCCTCACCAATACTTGCCGCCGGAAGAAAATGTACCGCCTTTGCATTTTCAACACGGCGTTGGGTTTCTGCCTCAAAATAACCCATAGAGTCAATTTCATCGCCGAAAAACTCTATGCGCACCGGATTTTCCGCCCCCGGAGAAAAAACATCCACAATTCCGCCGCGAACGGCAAACTGCCCTTCGCTTTCAACTGTATCTGTTCGCGTGTATCCGTAAGACGAAAGCTTCTTTATAAGCTCATCCTGCGAATGCTCCTCACCAAGCTTTACCGTAATCCCCTTCTCCGCAACCTCCGACGGCGGAGCGGTCCTCTGGAGAAGAGAAAACACCGGCGCAAGAGTTATGCCGGCAGTTCCGTCTGCCAAAGCTTTCAGCGCAGCTATTCTCTCGTGCTCAAATTCATGAGACGCGGAATCCACATCGTGAAACGACCGCTCAAGCGCCGGCAGGATACGAGCCTCTTCACCGCACATAACGGATATATCCCGCGCGGCACGGCGTGCGTCAAGCTCATCGGCATAGATACACACAACAGGCTTCTTCGTTATCATTCGTACTGCGGAAATTATATGTGCT
This sequence comes from Oscillospiraceae bacterium, assembly GCA_017398225.1. Taxonomy (GTDB): domain Bacteria; phylum Bacillota; class Clostridia; order Oscillospirales; family JAAYXM01; genus SIG480. Next base: position 1,275 of record JAFQGO010000020.1, read on the forward strand.
TTGTGTACGGCAGACAAGCCGGAGATTGCAATCGGGCATTCTCCGGCTTCAAGCTTCTGCAAAAGCGCAGAAAAATCCTTATTGTGTTTTAAACATTCAGTCAAAGCAAGCATAAATGCAAACCTGCCTTAATTATACTTTCCGGCGGCAGAGGCGCAACCACCTATCATTATCTCTTCCGCCGCACGGCACGCGCGATCTATCGCATCGGTGAGAACAGCCTGCTCCTCCTTTGAGAAAGAGCCAAGCACCCAGCCGACAAGCTCTCCCTCGCCCTTCGGTGCACCCACACCGATTTTTATGCGCGGGAAAACATCCGTACCGCTACGCTCAATAATGTTCTTAATTCCGTTATGCCCGCCGGCGCTTCCCTTTGCGCGGATGCGAATCTTTCCTACCGGAAGAGATATATCATCATATATCACAATAACCCTTCCCATCGGGATCTTATAAAATGCCGCCGCGGCAACAATTGCATCCCCGGAAAGGTTCATAAACGTCTGAGGTTTAAGCAGCAGGACGCTTTGCCCTGCAATTTCACCCTTTCCGCAGAGCGCTTTAAATTTAAGCTCCCGCACATCCGTTTTATTTATACCCGCAATTGTGTCAAGTGCCATAAATCCGGTGTTGTGGCGTGACATATCGTATTCCTTACCCGGGTTCCCGAGGCCGGCAATAATCCATTCCGGTTTTCCGAGCGGCGGCTTTCTTTCACTTTCTATCTTCTTGAAAAGGTCGAATATCGACAACTCCATCACCCGCTATTCTATAATAAAATCTCCGTCTTCAAATATGCGGTCAAGCAGATATCTACCCGCACCGCGCGTTACCGGATTTCCGTCAACCGACGAGAACTCAAGCGAAAATCGCTCCATATCCGCCGCAAACATTATCGGCGCAAGCTCTTTTTTTATCTCCGCCAGAAACGGCTCACCCAAGCAGGAAATCTCTCCGCCGATAACGATTGCTTCGGGGTTTATCATATTTATTATGTTGTTTATTCCCGATGCAATATATCTGCATACGCCGCGAAGCTTCTCAATGCTTTTTTCGTCCGATGTATCAATTTCCCGGAGTTTTGACACTCCCGCAGCCCTGCATATCGCAGGAACATTAGCAAGACCTTCAAGGCATCCGAAATTTCCGCACTTGCACCTTTCACCGTTGATGTCAACGGAGATATGCCCGAACTCACCGGCATTTCCGAACGCCCCGGTAAAAATCCTGTCATCAAGTATTATACCTGCACCTATACCAATGTTTATGTCGATATATACGAGACTGTGTATCTCTTTTTTCTGCGTTTTTTCAATGTATGCGCAAAATGATGATTCGTTACCCAGCTTTACCTTTATATCCGGAAAACGGCTGCGGATAACGTTGAAAAAATCATTGTCACGTGTAA